>JABIQT010000283.1 GCA_018667995.1 Candidatus Latescibacterota bacterium | reverse complement strand
TTCAGTGGGAGCCGAGTCCCTTACTCCCGGTCCCTTCATAGGGCCTGCGGATCCCTGGAACGAACTGCCGCCGTCGGGCGGAGCCGATTTTGCACCTCAGCGCGACTCAAGTGACCGGATCCAGACCAATGATTCGCGAGTGCAGAATGTGGTGTTCCGTAACGGTTATCTCTGGAGTACCCAAACCGTTTTCATTCCGACAGGTAGTCCAACTCGGAGCGCTGTCCAATGGTGGCAGTTTGATCCTTTTGAGTCTCCGGATGAATTTGACACCATACCGTATACGCAGTTCGGTCGTATCGACGATCCAGCCGGTCGCAGGTTCTTCGCATTTCCCAGTATCGCAGTCAATGCCAATGACGATGCTCTTATCGGATACACTCGTTTCGGTGACGATCAATACGCCAGCGCGAACTACTCATTCAGATTTGCCGACGATCCTCCCAACACCATGCAGGATGATACGGTGCTTAAAGCAGGGGAAGCCACCTACTACAAGACCTTTGGTGGGCCTACTAATCGGTGGGGGGATTATAGCGCAACCGTAGTGGATCCTGCCAATGATACGGACTTCTGGACGATTCAGGAATACGCTGCGGCACCTGCCAACAGTTGGGGAACCTGGTGGGGACACATATCTCCCTCGAACTTCGATCCCCCAGGAACAATCACTACAATTGCAGGAACCGGTACGGGAGGATTTGGTGGTGATGGCAACGATGCTACCGGCGCAGCCCTCAATTTTCCACAGGATGTGTTCGTGGATCAATGGGGTACCCTGTTGATTCCAGATCGATCCAATCACAGGATCCGGGCAATAGACAGGAATGGCGAGATAAACACTTTCGCCGGAACGGGTACGGCGGGTTTCAGCGGGGACGGCGGTCCTGCAGTCAGTGCTGCGCTCGATAGTCCAGGGGGCGTGTATACAGACTCCTATGGTTATGTATATGTGGCAGATACGCAGAACCACCGGATCCGAATTATCGATGGCAGCGGCGTCATTGCTACCATAGCAGGGAATGGCACGGCCGGATATACCGGAGATGGTGGTCCTGCATTTCTTGCTTCCCTCGACAGTCCCATGGGCGTCAGTGTCGACCTCTCCGGGAATGTCTACATTGCAGACACGGGTAACCATGCCATCCGCGTCATTGACGGCAATGGCAATATCTTTACCGTGGTAGGAGACGGAATTTCCGGTTTCAGTGGAGACGGTGGACCATCGGGAGAAGCTCGTCTGAATTCACCAGTCGGACTTACCATTTTTGAGGACCAAGTTCTCCTAATCGCTGATACTGACAATCATCGCGTACGCTTCGTCTCCGACGGTGCCATTTTCACGTACGCTGGCAGCGGTGTTTCTGGCTTTAGTGGTGACGGTAATAGCGCTGATTTCGCGAGGTTAAATCACCCAACAGGCATCTATTTGGATGGAGCGGGAAACGGCTACATTGCGGACCAGGGAAATTCCCGGGTCCGCAGAGTGGACTATGATACCGGCATCATAACTACGGTGGCCGGGTCTGGTGTTCAAGGTTTTTCAGGAGACGGAGGCCTGGCTGTCAGCGCGGACCTGGACTTCACCGGTGGCGTCTTTGGGGACGGGGCTGGAAACCTCTTGGTCGCCGATACGAACAATCACCGAGTACGAAAGATCAACGACATCACATCGGACGGAGACGCCACTGCCCCCACAGAGCCCAGACAGTTCGAAATCAGCTTGTCGATAACTGCGGACCTGCCCAATACGGGCGTAACAACTGTTCCAATCATATCGGGCCAAGCCAGCACAAACACATTTGTATTCCTGGATTCACTCCCAGTGCCCGATCCGGCCCTTCAGCCCATAATTGACGCGATAAACGGGATGTGCCTGTTCATATTTAACGAAGGTATCAATCAGGATGTATCCTTGCATATTAACATTGGGAATGTGGATGCGACCACACCTGAAGACGTAACCATCGTCCCTCTGCTGATCAATGGTGTTGATACCCCGGTCTTCTTCTTCCTCCAGATGTCGATGGTGATCAACGAGATACCACAAGAGCGGTTCCAGTTCGCAGACGGCTTCCCAATGTTACTGAAACTGCCAGTCAGCAAGTTTACTGACTTGTTACAGAATACGGGGTTTGGTCAGGTTCCAGAAGAGGATCTCGGGCTGGTTTTTGTGGGATCTCAGGGATTTGACAGGGAGGGCATATTTTCCATTACATCCGACGGGGTACTCATAGCTGAAATCGCCCATCTGTCCAACTTTGCTGGCGTCAGTATTAACGAGATTCCTCTGCCATATGCGCCATCTATCATTGAAGGCCCCGTGGTGGACGCCGATACCTCCAGTGCTCTTGTGTTCTGGCAGACCGATCAGCCGGGAAACAGTGTAGTCACCTACGGAGCAACGTCAGCCATGGTAGATACCGCCCGAGTCACTGCAGACTCCAGCGGTGTAAACAATCATCTCGTATCGATTACAGGTTTGCAGAAGCGAATGAGATACTTCTATGAAGTGATTTCCACGGATCCGTTCGGTCAGTTGGTGTCGAGTGGTATCGACACCTTCCGGACCGCTGGCATCGGAGAGCTGCCACCAATTATATCACTTGGTCCCTTCGATCTGTTCGTTGCACCAACGTTCGCGTTTCTTGCGTGGGAGACAGATAAACGTGCCAACAGCAGCATCGCCTACGATACGACGACAACCTTGTCGACTGTCGAATCCGATGGGGAACTGACATTTGAACATTATGCATATTTGGAGGAGTTAAATCCGGGCAAGAAGTACTTCTATCAGGTCAGTTCCTCTGCGCGAGGCGGAAAGGTGAGCAGTGACACACTTTTCTTTGTTACACCCTCGGTTTTGGATGAGAATCCTCCCGTCATCACCCTTGGTCCCATTGTTGATTCCTATTCGGTGACGGACACAACGGCCTTGATTGGATGGTTTACAGACACCGCCAGTAACAGCCAGGTGAAATACTGGGCCGTTGGCACCACCGATACCGCCGACGTCTTTGACGCTGATCTCTCGACTGACCATTTTGTAGTTTTGAATCATCTCAAGCCGAATACGACATACGGATACAGTGTGCGGTCGACGCGTACGTCTAACAATCTGTCTACTTCCAGCATATCGGAGGAATTCACAACCCTGCTGGCCGGTCAATTCCTGGAGCTGCAATTTACCAGGTTGCCTGAAATAGTCTACCGATCGGACCGTCAGGTTATCTTCGAATGGGAGACCAATGTACCAAGCGATGAGTTCATATTCTATGCCCCGGATTCTATCGGGATATTCAGAATCGACGAGGCATTTGTATCTGGAAGGTCCAGGTTCACCACGGCCCATAGGGCATCGATAGGAGGGCTGACACCGGGGACCGATTACCTTTTTATCATCACTTCTGAATCGCCAAATGGAGAATTCGTCTATTATCCGCCGGATATCGTGTTGGTTAAGCCAATTGTCCAGGGGATCACTAAGGCCCTCGTTGCTGTTTCGGGGCTGCAGGCTCCCAACTCGACCGGGAGATTCACCACGAACCAGGGGCCCGACACTCAGGCACCTGTAATCATCAACGGACCGATAGTCGTCGGTCGTAATATCGACCAGGTGGTCATTCAATGGGAGACGGACGAGGTCAGCACCAGCACGGTCCAGTATGGTACTGATTCCAACAACCTTAGCAGTTCGGTAAAGGACCCAAGGTTAGTCGCACGACACAGGGCTACTCTAACCAATCTAGAGCCCAATACTACCTACACCTTCCGTGTTGGCTCCACCGATCCAATAAACAATGGACCTACTCTGAGCCCTCCGACAGTAGCCGTGACGACTATCACCAGTGACACTACGCCGCCCACTATTGATGATTCATCGATAGTGGACGCTCCTTCTGACACGCGAGCAACGCTCCGATGGCTTACCAACGAGCCCACGCACACGAAGATCGTGTTCGGCACTCATCAGGATAGCATGACTACCACACTGACCAGTCCGGAAGATGTTATCGACCACACCGCACTAGTCACCAGCTTGAAGCGCGATACTGATTATTACTATCAGCTTCTTGCCACTGACGCCAGCGGAAACGGCCCAATACCCAGTGCTACTCATTCCTTCAAAACCACATCCGAACCAGACACGACACGGCCAGTTCTGTCGGATGTCCAAGTCGCTGCTATCGTCCGGGAAGACAGCTCCGCTTCTCTCGTGGTGTCATGGAAGACGGATCGATTGGCAACGACTATTGTAGAATACGATACTACATCGCTATTGGAGCGGAAGATCGTCGTACAAGAGGGCGTTCTGGACCACTCGCACACGGTCACCAACCTGCAACGTGGTCAGCGGTATTATCTGAGAGTGGGATCGGCTAACATCAACGATCTCCGGTTGCAGCCCGGCATTACGCTCGGACTGTTGGACAGTTTAGACATCCCAATCACTGTGGATACGTCTCCGCCGTCAGCTCCTACAAATATAATCGCCGTGGCCGGCGACGGCGCAGTGAGGGTAAGGTGGGGCGCCAGTACCGATGTTTCAGGCATACTCGGTTACACGATCACTCGAGGTGGCAACACCCTTGCAACCAACCTGCCCGACACCACCTATCTCGATATTACCGTGAGTAACGGAACCTCGTATACCTACATCATCACCGCCATAGACAATGCTGGCAACATCAGTACAGACAGTGCTCCATCCCCGGTAGTCACTCCGTCCAGCAGCCAGGTCCCGACACAGCCAATAGCATCAGCGACGGGAGACACTGTGTCACTGCAACCTATTCTGGTAATAGACAATTCGTCGCCCGTACCCGGTGACCCCACGCGAGCCGTGCTTACCTACGGGTTTCAGGTCGCAACCGATTCTGTATTCGCCTCGTTGGTGGCTTCTACTACTGGCATCATAGAGGGAACAACCACCAATCCTACCCACTGGCAGGTAGTTGATTTCGGGCAACCGGACAGCACGGCACTTGAAGGCGGGACAACCTATTACTGGCGTGCCAGGGCCAATGACGGATTCTTCGACGGTCCATGGTCGGGACAGTTGAGCTTTGTTACCAAATCTCAACCTTCGACCGCGGTCGAATTGGCAACACTTGTAGCATCATCCGATAGAGGGGTCGCGGTCATTTCCTGGACTGTCGGCCATTCGGATGGACAACTTGCCGGATTCAACCTCTATCGCAGCCCGCTGCAGGAGAGTGGCTTCCTGAGTGTTACGTCGGGCCTTATGGTCGGGGACGGCACATTCGAATTTCGGGACGAAGGTGTGACTGTTAATACTGTCTACTACTATCTCGTTGAATCTGTGGACGTGCTCGGAGAGAGCACCTTATTCGGCCCCATTCACCTGAAAGTCGGTGCCCCTTCCGAATTCGCGCTGCATCAGAACGCACCAAACCCCTTCAATCCGACGACACGGATCCGGTTCGACCTTCCGAAACCGTCACTTGTGACGCTGGTTGTCTACAATATCTTGGGGCAGGAAGTTACGCGGCTGCTCCGAAATAGCTCCATGGAAGCCGGTTTCCACAGCGTGATTTGGAACAGTAGGAACGAGCGGGGTTTTTCCACCAGCAGTGGCGTGTATTTCTACAGAATTCAGGCCGGAGAATTTACCAGAATGCGCAAAATGATGTTGCTGAAATAACGACTCCTGTTTTGGAATTGGCTGGATCTGTGCTCAAAGCTTCATTCCCGTTGCTGGCAGGCGGCGGGTATAGGACACCTTCCACACTATAGATCAGCATATATCCATACGTAGTCGTATACACCGTCCGAAATCGCCTGTGTGAAAATGGTCCCAATAGTTTCGCCCCCGTATGAGAGGATACTACCTCCTTCATAGCAGAATATGATGAATCGCTCGATTTCGATCGCTTGTGGTTCAGTTCGCGTTATGAGTCGAATCAGCAGTGTCCCTTCAGGTAATTCGCTGTTGACATCCCTGTCGGTGACGGGTATATTCGGGATCTGTCCGGCGGGGTGTCTGAGTGGTTGAAAGAGGCGGTCTTGAAAACCGTTGTGCCCTAACGGG
>JABIQT010000361.1 GCA_018667995.1 Candidatus Latescibacterota bacterium | reverse complement strand
CCCGGAGGGAATCCAGGTAATGCCCTCCCATCTCGAGCTCAATTTCTCCCATTTTCAGATTCATGTGATCTCCCCTCAGTCCTTAGGCTTAAAATCAATGCTCTTCCATTTTTCCAGCTGTGGGGCCACTTCTGCGTCATAGCAATCGGCACAGATTCCATAGGACAGCCCCGGATTCAGATGTTCCTCCACGTACTCGTCCAGCTCCTGCCAGTAGTCATCATCTTTTCGGACTTTCTTGCAGTAGCTGCATATGGGCAGGAGTTTCTTCAACTGGCTGACCTCCGCCATCGCTGCCTCGAGTTGCTGGACCCGTTCGGCCAATCGCGAGTGCAGGTTGAGCATCTCGATTCCTACATCTACACGGGCAAGGATCTCCTCCGAGCTGAAAGGCTTGGTCAGGTAATCGTTGGCTCCGGCTTCCAATCCTTCGACGATATCGCCCGTGCTGTGTTTCACCGTAATGAGGATCATATAGATATGATTTTTTGTGCCAAGCTCGCGGATCTTTCGACATACCTCCGGTCCGTTCATCTCCGGCATCACCCAATCTATTACCGCAAGTTTGGGGCCGTGGTTCGGCATAAGGAGGTTCCAAGCTTCTCGGCCGTCGCCAGCTTCGACGACTTCATGGCCTGCAGCTTCCAGAATGGTTTTCAGCAGTTCCCGAATGTGGGCATCATCATCCGAGATCAGGATTTTCATCGGGGGCTCCTGGAGAATCAAAGAAAGGTTCCGTCTGCTCACCACACTGAAAAGCAAAGGCATGTGCCACGGCGCTGAGGAACCCCGGGGCGATAGTTGGCAACTTCCCCTTGCTGAAGAAGCCTACGTCCAAGGTCTCGAGTGGGTGCCGTGAAAGGTCCCCACCAACATATTCGCAGTAGAAGAGCAGGGCATAGATCTGGAATGGTGCAAAGGATCTATGCTTGCGCGTATCGTAAACGCCCATCAGGTTTCGAGGTATGACTTCCAACCCAGTTTCCTCGCGAACTTCCTTTGCCGCTACCTCGGCCGGCGACAGACCTACATCAGACCACCCAGTGGGAAGCGTCCAAAATCCATTGTCAGACCTTTGCACAAGGAGCAACTCATCCGCGTCATTGAAGACGACTGCAGCGACACTGGATTTTGGTGTGGCATACCCTCTGACGCCATCCTCGATTAGTCCATCCAACAGCTTACGCACCTTGTCGGCGACAGTCGGATCTACCTCAACTCCGGCATTGGTGGCGGCAAACATGGTCGATGCGATTTCGAGCAGGCGGCTGTATCTTTCGCGGTCATAGCCATTGGGAGACCAGATCAAGCCATTGCGGGCTATTGCTTGAAGTTCATCCGCCCAGTAAATCAACTGTGATGTGATGTCTTTCATCTTTCCTGCCGTGGGAGCACAGATTATATGATCGTTCAATAAACCTGTACGGCTGAAGTCTTGAACGTGGCAAATACGGAATCTTGAACCGTCAGGCCCATGTCGCTAAAGGACTGTTTTGTGATAACCACTCGCAATGTCACGCCCACGTCCAGCGTCAGTTTAATATGGTTTTCGTCGAGAACTGCTGAAACGATGATGCCCGGGAATGAATTTCGGGCGCTGGACTGGAGTGCGGAGGACGAGACAATAATATCCTCAGGTGGAATCCGAATATGAACCGCGCCCTCCTGATGCGTAATCACCTGAATTCCGACCTCATCATTTATCAGTACGTGTGTACCGCCGTCGTCTCTGACTACCCGACCTGAGAAGAGATTGGACGGTCCCGCCTCGAGCAAGACCCCCTCGACCATAGAGACGACGTCACTTGCAAGCCTGTAGGCCTGGTCTGTCTCGTGGGTCGAAAACACGACCGATGTCCCATGTGACGACACGATATCCTGTATGATCTGCTCAATCAGCCCGATATTGGGTTTATCAACACTCGCGGTTGGTTCGTCCATCAGCAGGACTCTTGGTCTAAGGGCCAGCGCTCTTGCAATGGCAACCCGCTGTGTCTCGCCCCGGGATAGCCGGTCGGCCCGGCGTGTGGCGAACCCCTCCATGCCCACCGCCCTGAGGGATTCCATTCCCCTATCCACAGCCTCCGATTTTGAGGCGTTCCTGACGCGCAGGCCATATATCACATTCTCCAGGACGGTAGTGCGGAAAAGGTAGGCGTCCTGCATGACGAGAGTAACCGCCCGGCGGGCAGACTCGAAGTCTCTGGCCTGCATGAGCGCCCTACCATCGTAGTGGATGCTACCGGTGGAAGGCCTTGTCAGGAGGGCCAATGCCTTCAGGAGCGTGGTTTTACCAGCACCATTGGAGCCCGATATGCCATACGCCTTGCCGGGGAAGACGTCGAATTTGGGAACAGTCAGCAGAAAACCCCCGTCTCCCTGCTGGGTATAACTCTCCAGGGAAATCACTGGGCATGCGTCGACCGTATCCTGCTGGGAGTTTG
>JABIQT010000745.1 GCA_018667995.1 Candidatus Latescibacterota bacterium | reverse complement strand
GTACGCGGGACCTTCGGTCAGAACGTCCTCATCGGCAAGCACGTCCGGGTTGGGCGATGGCTCTGATAGGGGGGTACCCATGGAGGCGCTCCAGTTATCTCGATGTTCGGCCTAATTCTCTAGTATGGATGTATACCGCGAGATAAGCTACAATCCCGGCGGTGTCAAGGAGTTTTGGGGAGCATGGATGTGGGGCCATTTGCAGCGTAGGTATGCGGGGGAGAAACCTTCTATCAGATCACGCAATCGGGACTATTCCAAGTATGGCGTGTCTCGAACCCTCATTTGAGTAGCGTCATTCTACGTGAGGCAGCGAAGCCGGCGCTTGAGACTAGCCGGTAGATGTAAACGCCGCTTCCAACGCTTACCCCACGCTCGTTTCGACCATCCCATTCAACCGAATAACGTCCGGGAGCATGTGCCCGATTGACAAGACGTACAACTTCCTGACCGAGCAAATTGTAGACAGTCAGGCTGATCTGTGATTCTTCCTCTACTGCGTAGGCAATTGATGTCGTCGGATTAAACGGATTGGGAGAGGCAGATATCAGCTGAAATCCACCTGGGTCCGGTTCGATCGCGGCGGACCGATTCGAAATCTGTACCGGGATCTCCATGGCATACATGTCGGACAACAATGCATCCTTCAGCGTTATGTTTGGATAGAGGCTAGGCTGGGCCACAATCGGTACAAGAATGACCGCTCCAGATCCAGGTAGAAATCGTTCGCCGGACTGTCCCATCAATACCAGGTTTACAACATCGTCCAGTATGTTGTAGTCCAAGAACAGTCCTGCCGCGTTGTCAGCGAGCATCGGTGATCCGATCGTGACATCCGGGCCCTCGACCGTTAGAGCGACCTGCATCCCCGACACGCTCCCATTGGAGTTCAAGGTGATCGGCAACAGGTAGCCCTCATCCACCTTTCGTGCATCGGCCAGGCCCACTTCGGCCATTCGTACCGTGTTGCCGCTCGTCAATTTCGCTGGCGGCACCGGCTCACCAAAAAGAAATAGATTGACCACTGTTATAGCATCTCGAATATCGAGCATTTCGTCGCTGTTGGCGTCTGCAAGAAAAAGATCAAAATCAAGCGGCGGAGGCAGAATCTGTAAGATGTGGCGGACGACGCGACCGATATCGAGGATATTAAAAACGCCGTCTAAGGTGGGATCACCCGGCTGTCCAAACCGGATCTGCCCGGAATCTGCCTCCTGGAGAATTGGAGCACTGTTGCTGTCCTCCAGGAGGACTGCCGTGATGACCAGATCCAGGTCAGTGGCTACGGGCGTGTTTTCATTACTGTCGAACAGCAATACGAGTATGGTCGTTTCCCCAACTGGAATTGTAGCACCTGAGGAGGTGTTCAGTGTGACAGTCACGAGCCCGTCTTGACCAATGCTTGTGGCCAAATCAAAACCCAGCGGCTCCACATGATTGAGACCGCTCCCGAATTGCACGACCGTCGTCGCCGTACTGTTCAGTTGTGGTTGAATGTCAAACGAGACCTCAGAAACTGGGACGCTGACATCCAGACTTACGGCCACCGTCGCTGGCGTGCCCGGAACGACGTAAGCATTCTCAAATCGTAATCGAGATATGAAGTTGACCGTCACCGATACAGTGGCCGTAGAACTTTTGGCTCCGTCGCTGACGATGTAAGTGAAGGTGTCGGTACCGGAAAATCCCGGATCGGGTGCATAGGTGACTGTTTGATCGCCATCCTCGATCTGGACCGTACCATTCACGCCTTGCGTTACCCCAATTATCGATAAGGCAGACTCCTCGGGATCAATGTCGTTATCCAGGACCGAGATCGTTATGGGGAAACCTTCATCAGTGATAGCGGCATCATCATCGGCCAGGGGTGGAGCGTTTAGCGGCGGCTCGAGCGCGAGGTATATAGGCAATACGAATAGCGTCCCTATTCCGGTCGAATTGTCACTGATTAGTGTTCTATCATGGGTCACAGGATCGAAGTGCAATATTGATTTATCAATGATGTTCATGACAACGATTGGGCCCGAAGGCAGCTGAAGAGCGCTCTGCGACAAGGTGATCAGGGGGCCCGTGCCCTGACCCTGTTGCAAGAATGTGCGATCTCCGGTAACCACGTCTACTCGTATTAGAATCTGATTCACGCCATCTAATACGACTATATTACCGTCTGCTTCGACCATGAGATCGGAAACCAATGCGATATCAGCTCCGGTGCCGACAATTTGTCCACCAGGATCACCATCGTCGCTTGTAATTATCGTCCGATTTCCTGTAACGGGATCAATGCGGTATATGGTGTCACCGTCACCAGCGAGAATATCGCCATTGG
>JABIQT010000409.1 GCA_018667995.1 Candidatus Latescibacterota bacterium | reverse complement strand
TCCTGGTGCGTCGCCCAGTCCGGCTGGCCCCATATCCACGGCGTCTCAATTCCCATAGATGGGCCATATCGGAACTGCGGAACCGTCGCGAGGTAGAGCGCATCCGATGCGTAGCGAAGCAGCAAGATTGCGAGGCGCCGCGCCATTTCCTCATCAAACGGTGAGGTGCGCAGGCTATCGGTCATTTGCTGGATACCGCCGTCGACTTTGTTTACCTGGTCTCGATGGTAGGTTGCTGTGAAAAGGAAGACATGCCCTTCCGCATCAAAATATCCAAATCCGTCATCGGGGCGGTCACCACTGGTGTAGTCTCCGGCAGCAAAGTCATTGCTTGGGAATATCTCTCTGCACGATGGGCAGGTGGAACGGTAGTCGGCTGTCAGGTGGTCTCGGACCCAAGGGTAGAATCCGTCATTTCGAAACACACCAGTTCCACAGGAGGGACATCCCTGATTTACGTTCACGAAATGAGCCTGGGGAAACTCGGGCCAAGGCATTTGTTTCCAGAGGGACTCGTCGGTCTGGCGCGACCACCAGGCTAATTGCTCATCATCCCGAACACGCCTCGATTTGGTATCTTGAAGTGTCTGCTGCTGCTTCATTGATTCCCATGGCTGGCCCACCGTCCATCGTCGTGGCCAGATAAGACCGTTAAAATCCCGCGGTTCCCTCATCTGATCCAGCGTACGCACTTGTATTTCCACCCGGGCCGTTCCATTTCCCTGTTTGGCTTCTATTACGTAGTCGCCAGCCTCTGCCGGGGTCTTCAGATAGTAATACCACACATCTTCTCGACTATCCCATCTGGATGAGCGAATTTCTACCGCGCCGGCCATGATGGTCACAGGGCGATCCGATGCCCTCACTGGCAGACGGAAAACTCGGTTGACCATTAGCATCCGTGGATGCCACGGTATGGATAACTCAGACATTTCTCTATTCCTCTTTCTATGCATGCTCCGTAGTGGAGCAAACTAGTGGCTTACGCTCAGGCGAGTGCCATTGGCACGACCACACTCATTTCGTGCTCCGCATAAGTGCTCCCGAATCGTCTTCCCCGGGCAACCAATCTCCATGCGTGCTCCACACCTTCCACAAGTTGGATTCAGCACGCAGGCATTGCTGTCTTTCCTATGTACAGAGGCCAAAGGTGTGGCCCAGCCGGCAGAGAAAACAGTGGCCCGGAGCACGTGGCTCGAGTCCCGTTTCAAGTAGGTACCGATTACGAGCACTTCCCTACCAGCACTCCACACCGCCTAGGTACGGTCGATCTGAAAACGCTGAGGTTTGAGTACAATTTGCGTCACTACGGTGCCCTCACGCTGGCTAAGCGCCTGCTGCACAGCATCAGCCACACATTCCGGCGTAAGGTGGCAGTCCGGATCATCGTGGGGGCGAAATCCCGCAGACTTATAGAAATCCGTCTGAGTCATATCCGGGTAGATTGTTACGACCTTTATACCACTTTTTCGGACCTCTTCAAATAGGGAGAGTCCAAATTGGTGAAGCCCGGCCTTTGTGGCCGTATAGGCACACCCAAGCCGTCCAGGCTGTAGCGCTCCTGTGGAGGAGATATCTATAACAAAGCCGCACGACTCTCTGAGATGCCGCAAGGATAACCGTGTCAACATCATGGGGCCCAGAAGGTTCGTTCGAACCATTTGCTCCAGCTGTGTGACACTGAGCGTTTCGTGGGGACCAAAGTGTCCCACTCCAGCATTATTTACGAGAACCTTTAGCGATCCCGCCTCACGCAGTAATTTCGACACTTTGTCTTCCAGCTGTACAGACTCCGTGATGTCACAGACCACTTTATGGAAAGCGTCATCTTCGTATGATGTGCGGCCAAAATCTCGCGCGAGGCCGTAGACTTCGTACCCCATCTCTACTAGTTTTCTCGATACGCTGAGTCCTATGCCTGACGATGCCCCGCTGACGATGGCTACGTCCATACTTCAATCCTCTCTGGAGGGAGATGCCGCGTGAGTAAATCCCTGATATACGACGTTATTTCCGGGCGTTGCTCCTTGGAGTAGGATACATTCTCTCCCTCCTTCTCATAGCGCGAATACAGTATATCGCTATTCTGGCGCTGTTTCCGGATCCGGTCCAGATAGTGCGCGTTCATTCGGAATACCCCTACTGTGGCATCTCTAACGGATCGGCAAGGTATGGCATCGAACGTAGTCTCAATCAGTTTCTGGTAATGTGATTTCCAATCTGGAACCGTGATCACGGGATCGAAGCAGAGCCGGACCGGCCAGCCTTTCTTGGCAGCTGAAGCGGCAGATTCAAGACGCCGATGCACCGGTGGAGCCCCACGTTCGTATTTCGAAGCCACAATCTCTGGCGATAATGTCCACGCGAGAATAACACGGTCTGTCACCGGTAGGTCGCTTATGCTCCGATAGGACGCGCTTTTGGTTCGGATTTCCAGCAGGAGGTCAGTCTGTTCGGAGGCGAATGTAATCCACTCGCGACAATACGGCACGACATTCTCAAATGCGAGTAAGTCCGTGTCATATGATATACAGAGATACAACGGTTGCGCTTTGTTAGTTCGAGCAGAAATGGCCGATCTGGCGGCATCGAGAAAATCGATGGAATTCACGAAAACGACCTGATTGGCAGACGGATACATGCCCTGGAGATAGCAATAATCACAATTGTACACACAGTTGAGCGTGAGCGTATTGTAGAAGAAGTTCTCAAGTCCGAAACCCTGAACCTGGCCGGAACCTGGATAAAGGTGATTCTCCTTTTTCACAGCGAGTATCAGGTTTGAGCTCTGCTTCTGGGTTTGAAAATGTTGTCGTGGACGCGCGAAGATGGATTTATAGTTCGCGACCGATACCACCGTCGATTGTGAGAAGCGTTTCAGCAACGATTTCGCCATGGGGTACTGATAGGCGGAATCTTCAACGTAAATGTGAGAAAAGTTACGATGCCAGGAGCCGTTCTCTGATTCGCTCAAAATGTTGCTTGCCTTCGTGTTTTCCGGAAACCGATACCGTGAAGTAGGGGGAAAGGTCGGGGAGTGGATTTCCGGATTCGAGTTTACAGAATCGGGCAGATTCCGTCAAGATCTTGAACTGAGACACTGTCAGTCGCAAGTTGTCGCGAACACGCCTGAGAAGGTTTCGGTCCTCATCGCTAAGCACGTCATATTCCTCATGAACGATTGCCTGGTAGGAGTCGCAGATGGATTCTAATCGGGGAATGTGCGCTGAGATGAGGTCGCTCACCCACTCTTTATCCAATTTCTCGACTTGAAGGAAGTCCGATACCACCTTGTAGAGAGCGATCTGATGTGGACCGCAGAATGTGGCTGCGGCCTCGAAGAACCCCGAACCCTCCATATCGACCAAACCATCTGGCACAGAGATATCATCTTTGCTATCAAGTGGTCGATCGACAGTGGTGAGCATCGCCTCAGGGCACTCACACCGAGCAAGCATATCCGGATAGTAGCTACGGCCCGAGGAATAGTCAAAGAGTCGATTTACGAGGAATCCGTCACCGATCTCGCATGCCTGATCGCCTTTCAGATTGCTCGCGCCCGAAATCCCCAAATTCAGCACGATCGCCCGCGAAGTTTCGGCAACGGGCTGCAGCACCCCAGTTGTCGCTATGGCAGACTTCACTTTGCCCGTACCGCTCACCACAAGCGTAATGCGATCTGACCGATAGACTCTGAGGGCATGGCATGTGGTATCTTGCTTGAGTCCAAAATGCGAAATCAGTGGACGGGCCTCGGCCTGGAGCGCGGTGACAATGTAAGTGCCAAAAGAAGACATTTCAGGGAATCTCAATGGAGTGGGCGAAGAACTGCTCTCCCTGATCAGGAACGCGACACGCCCAGGCTCCCTCCGGATTGATCACACCTGAAGGAGCGCTGCAGGGCAAATTCACCGGCTCAGCGCTGTCGACTGTTACCACCCAGAGGTTACCTGCCCGAGCCCGAATGCGCAGGTTGGATTCGTGAAACTGCCAGATTAATCCCGCCCACTCGGTGCCATCTCGACCGCCATTTACTGCATGGAATAGAACCTGTGTTCCCATATCGGAAAGTTGATGGGCAAGGTGCGAATCATCCTGTGGTGTGCAAGCGGGATTGGCCCACATGTCGTTGCAGATGAGGGCACCCACGGTGCATCCCTCAAACTGATAGGTCCGTAAAGGTGTTACCGCATAGTCGTTGATCTCGCCCTGGGGTACGGCGGTCATAGTGCCGCATGTCAGTGTCTTGCTATGGAACCCGAGATACTGTCCATCCGGTCCGTAGAACCGCACCTGGTTATAACAATGGTCATCGTTCTCGAAGTAGCATGTGCCCAGGGCAAGCCCGATTCGTTTTTTGGCGGCCAGCGCGGTTATGTGCTCAAGGGCGGATTCCGCCTCCGTACGATCGAATTCAGGACTGTATCCGCTGAGAGAACCCTCGGGTGTAATCAAGATGTCCGCGCACTCTCCTTCCGCGTAGGCCAACCCCCTCGTGATGGCCGCCACATTCGAATTGATATCACCTGTGACCGCAATCTGAGCTCCCGCTACTTTCAACTTCATAGTTCATTCCTCCAGACCAGAGTCGACATGCAGTATAACTCTCGACGCATTGCCCCGCCAATTTTCGCGACAGACTGGCGTACACCAGAAGCCACGACCTAAGTCTTTTTAGAGGCATGTCTTCACGATGTCTCTGGCCTCGAGCAATTGTTCTCTTGACTTGTAGTACTCAAAGACGAGGTAGGGCACGTTGCAGTATTTCGCCAAGCTCTTTATGTAGGTCGGATAGTCGAGTTTTCCCGTTCCTACCGGACCATATTCGGCGACCTCACCGTTGTCTGCAAAGGACGAATCTTTCGCATGAGCAATAACGATGTGGGACCGTAACATGCGGACAGACCGTTCGAGAGGTGTACGGTCCGGGGCGAAATTTGCGGCGTCAATGCACACGCCCAGCCTATCTGAGGTGACCTGATCCCTGATACGCAGAAAGGCCTCAGCGCCGCCCACGCTACCTGCCCGCGTTATCTCCACGGCAATAGATACATCGAGTCTATCTGCGACACGACAGACTGCCCGCAGGGCATCACAGAGACCTTCAAAAATCACATGATCATCGATGAATTCTCCCTCAGGATATCCGGAAGGATGCCACACCAGAATCGGCCGCTCATTGTCGCCAAACCGTCCGGCCAGGGCAGCCGTCTTCTCCACACACTGAATAGCTCTGTCTACATCGCTGTCTATCTTACCGTCGGCGCCAACCAGATCATTGTGTAGCGTCATGGCTGCCAGGGCCAGGTTGCCCGGTCCAAGCAGCGCGTCAATGGACTCGAGAGACGGATCCTTGTCCTCGTCATCCCCGCCATAGAACATCTGTACGGCATCAAATCCCAGCGTGGGAAGTTCCGACGAAGGAACCAGGTCTCCAGACATCAATCCTAACTTCATTGAAAACTCCTCAGGGAATGAAATCACGAATCAAGCGTAATTACTTACGAATACTGATCGTACATGCCGGGCAGAGACAGACGCGCTACAAAGATGACAAGGACTGCCCATATACAATGCGTGATGCGCTCTTCAGACGACTGTTTATCCGACAGTCGTCTGATCGGCCTCAGACATTTGGGCTATGTATCCAACCCGCGACGGTTTGCAGACGAGCCTGGTGTGAGGTCAAACAGGGTTTCATGGCCACTGAAGTGGCGCTGCAGTTCGTCGACCATGAGCGTAAACATCCGTGGATAACTTGCCTCGGTAACGCCTGCTATGTGCGGGCTTAGAAATACGTTGGGCATGTTCAGTATTTCGCTATCCTCCGGCACGGGTTCTGGATCAAAAACATCCAAACCGGCCACGATATCGCCGCGCTCCAGCCGAGCGATCAATGCGACACTATCCACTACGGCACCCCGAGACACATTCACGAATATGGCGCCTTCAGGAATCCAGTCTAATTCCTCTTTGCCGATCATGCCACGCGTCCGGCGTGTAATCGGCGCGAGGCAGACAATTGCGTCAGTGCCCGACATGACATTCTTCAATGAGGTCTGTGTGAAACCAACGGCATCGGCCATTTCACGCGGTAAATAGGGATCGTAAACAAAGATCTCACAGCGGAACGGCTCAAGAAACTTGATCAGGCGCCTTCCAATGTGGCCGCAACCGATCAATCCAATCCGCTTACCATATAGGTCACCATGCTTGTACCCAGGATCGTCGCCGGTCTTCCGTGTGCGACCAGCGATCATATTCCGAAAATGTGCTCCTGCGTTCCGAAGTGATATAATGATCAGGGCAAGCGCCCATTCAGACACGGGATAGGATGATCCGTTGGTCGTATCAATGGTACGTATCCCCCGCTCCCAGGCGGCATCGAGGTCGATACGCTGCGCGAATCGGTCGCCCTCCATATCGCCGATAAAACCAAGCCCCGAGACACGGTCCATAATGTCACCTGAAATCTGAGGCGCCCCCGGGGCAAGCACCACGGCATTGGCAGATTTGATCTGGGCTATGAGATCTCCGTCTTCTGTCAGGTGCCCATCCTGACAGTCGATCCATCTCCACTGTGCGAATGACTCGAGACACGACAGGGCCTCATCTTGCATATATTGTTCACGTATGTTCCTCTGGCAAAGTACGACGACCTCGGGACGACCGTCCGACATATAACATCTCCTCGTTTAATCTCAGATGTAACCATGAGTCCGTTTAATCTACCGCGGCCGCCCAGGTATTTCCTCCGGCCCTTACGCTCTTCGTATCTTTCAAGAACTCAGCGCAGTGAGCACCAAAGCCCACATTTTCCATAACCTGGATATCATGGCCAAGTTCTCGCAATTTCTCCACGATATCGGGATCGAGATTGTTCGTCACTTCAATAGGTTCCTGAGTCTGGACATGCATCCTCGGGGCATCTGCCGCCTCAAACGATGTGGCGCCGTAGTCTATTATGCTACGCGCCAGTTGCGCACCGACACTTATGATGCGGCGTCCTCCCGGAACTCCCGTAGCTACATCGCGGTCGGGCAACTTTATGATCATAGGAGCCACATTATTGAGTGGCCGTTTGCCTGGCGCGACTGAGTTGGCAAGACCGGGCCTCGGATCCAAACGGCTCATACCGTGGCCGAGTATGATTCCCGTACCAGGAACCGTCACGCATGATCCGAAAGTCGCCCCATGGGTAATGGTTACCGCTGCGACGTTACCGTCCACATCCGCGGCAGAAACATGAAGTGTCCCATGGTGAGAATCACCAGGATCTTCCGGTATCAAGCGGTCGATAGACCACGGAAATTGACGCAAAGTTTCAGTACGCCCCATAGCGTAACTTGGGCTTAATAGCCGGTCCACTGGCACGTCGACGAAATCGGGATCCCCGGCGTATTTGAGGCGATCCCGCCACGCGAGCTTAAGCACCTCTGCGAGTTGGTGCCAGCACAAAAGGGTATCCGGCAAGGCCGGCTCAAGGCAATTCAGCAGATTGAGTATCTGTAAACTTGAGATACAACCGTTCGATAGAACAGGACCATAGACGTGGGCATTTCTATATGTGATCGCATAAGGCTCCGAAATCCTGGCCTCATACGCTGCCATATCTTCACGCGAAAGGATGCCGCCGCTATCCTGTAGATAGTCAGCTATTCGATGTCCAATATCACCTGTATAGAAGTCCCGCCAGCCATGTATCGATAGCCTTTCCAGCGTCTTCTCCATGTCCGGCCGGTGCCAGACATCATCCGGACGTGGAATGCGGCCATCGGGCATTAGATGTTTCGCAGTCGCCTCAAAACGCCGAATTACATGGGCCATCGCCTCTATATTGGATGCGGATATGTCGTATGGAAATCCATCATCAAGCAGGTCCCGTGAAGGTCTCGCGATTTCTTCCCACCGAAGTCGACCCCACTGCTCCCAGAGCATTCCCATTCCAGCCATCATTCCAGGTACCGCT
>JABIQT010000285.1 GCA_018667995.1 Candidatus Latescibacterota bacterium | reverse complement strand
CGCCGCGGATCCTTCATTTCCCCTGCGGAGTAGCCCACACGCTCGAAGCCCATATAGGAAAACACGATAAGCATCATGGCTGCGATCGCGTTTCCCGTCGATCCCAGTGACGAGGTAGCAGGCGCAGACGTCCATAGCAGGTTCTCCTGATCGCCAGCAAGAAACAGACCTAGGAAAACCAGTGTTAACAGTCCGCCCACTTTAAACAGCGTAGACAGCTTTTGATACATACTGGCACGATGCACACCAATGTAGTTGATAGACCCTAGTAAGGCCACAAAGGTGAGTGCCACCATCGTATATCGCCAGCCACTGAACTCAACAAAGTGCCCCAGGTAGTCCACCGTAATAATGGCCAGGCCTGCCACCGGACTGGTACGAATGATGAAGAGCTGAGCCCAACCGAACATGAACCCCGCGAACGGGCCGAAACACCGTGTTATATAAACGTACTCGCCGCCTGTATCCGGCAAGCGGGTACCCAGTTCCGCATAGATCAATCCACCAATAAAGATGAATGCTCCAGCCAGTACCCACAGTGTGAGAATGGGAGTAAAGCTATCGAAATATCCTGCAATGCGTTGCGGAGTGGAGAATATGCCCGCGCCGATGGTAATGCCGACAAGGATGGTTATTCCGTCGAATACCCCTAGGGTTTTCAGTAGCTGAGGGCGTTCAGACGATGGCATGCCGTCTCCGTTGGATGATTATTGGCTGTCTGTATTGCGAATCAAGAAGATCTTACTTGAGAACGGGGTGATGATGCTTGTGTTCGCAGAGGTGTTCATCACGACTTAGGGGTGGTGAGGTGTTCATCCATGGATTCCTGCATGTCGGCGAGACAGTCCGGGCAGACACCGTGGGAAAACTCTACGTTTGCCCGGTCCCGAAAATAGATTTCAACTTGATGCCAATAGACGGAATCATCCCTTATCTTTTTACATGTGGCGCATATTGGAAGCAGTCCACTGAGCGTGCGGACCTCCTGGAGGGCTACCTGAAGTTCCTCGATCAATTTGCTCTTTTCAGCCTCCAATCGCTGGCGCTCGCGGACCGCGTGGTATTGTTCAATCCAGGCTCTTACTTGCGACAGCAGAATGTGGTAGTCGAACGGCTTAGTAATGTAGCCTTTGACCGATAGTCCGATAGCTTGCATTGCCGATTGAAGGGAAGGATAGCCCGTTACGATAATGATCGGTACGCTCCCAACGATAGTCGGTAGCTCCTTAATAAACTCCATGTTAACGTTGCCAGGCATCTTGATGTCAGAGAGGATCAGATCATACGTATTCCGCGTAAGTAGTTCGCGTGCCTGATCGGCATCAAACGCACTATCGCAGACGTACCCGGAACGACGGAGCATACCTGCGGTAACGTTCTGAAATCGCTGGTCATCATCGGCTATCAGGATGCGGCCGCTGCCATCCATGGAAGAACTCCCGTCGACATAACTTCGACCGATCTAAGTTTGGAAGTAGTCTCCATAAAATATAGAATACTCGATAAATGGCAAACACAAAACCAGCGGTTCCGTAGAGGTTGATTTGAACAGATCCATCTAAGTCTGTCTTCAGATCAAAGGGGGCGATATGCCCCATCGGCCGGGAGGGCCAGCATTGGTGCCAAAAAATCTCTTTGAAATATTGAGCCTATCTCCCGAACAATGAAGAATTACGGATTTACGAGATACACTAGCCATTCCATATTCCCCTTGTCTCCTGTGATTGGCGACTCGATGGCCCTTACAGACTGCCAGCCCGCTTCGGATGCCCATTGTATGAACTCATCTACAACCTGGCCCCTCATAACAGCGTCCTCGAGGATCCCTTCTCTGAGCAGTTCAGGTCTCTGAATCTCGTAGTTGGGTTTAAGAAGAGCGATCGCGGTACCCCCGTGCACGAGCAATCTCGCTGCGTGCGGCAGGGAGAGCCGGAGAGGTGTCCATGAAGTATCGATGGAAAGGAAGGATAGCTTTTCGGGGAGGTCATCTAGGTGCAGAATGTTCGTTTCTTCGAGGACTACTACCCTGCTGTCGCTGCGTAACTTCCAGTTCAACAATCCCTTGCCGGTCTCTATGGCATAGACCCGTTTAGCCCCGTGTTGGAGCATGCATTCCGTGAACCCTCCACTTGCCGCACCGATGTCTGCCGTTGTGGCTCCAGTAACATCGAGACCCCAACTATCAAAAGCATGTTTCAGTTTCTGACCAGCTCTACTGACAGATCTTTGTGTGGAAGCCAGCGTAACGATGACGTCCGCGGACAGGAATTCTGCTGGCTTTGACGACCGATGACCGTTGACCAGAACGCCGCCACTCAGAATAAGGCGTCTGGCCTCGTTTCTGTCCTGGCAAACTCGTTTGGAAAGAACCAGATCTATGAGTCGTTTTTTGGCCACATTTTTCCCCTCAGACGAGCTATATCCGAACGACCAGGAAATAGCAAGGATTTGATTGACGGTCTGTTACGGTAGCTCTATAATAGCCCGCATATTTGCTGTGTAACCACAAATCATACGGAGACAGTTTCATGACAGATCTGGCCATTAATGGCGGTATACCGTACAGAGATACCAATGGTAGTCCATTTCCCCAGCGGACCCCCTATGGGGAGCGGGAAATCGAGCTGGTCACGGAGGCCATCAGGTCTCAGTCTCTCTTTCGGTTTGGCGGCGGCATGGTACCTGAATTTGAGACCAGATTTGCCGAAATGTACGGTGTAGATTTTGCCATAGGTTCAACCTCGGGCACGGCTGCGTTGCATGTGGCCATGGGGGCTATCAATCCCAACCCGGGGGATGAGGTCATTACTGGTCCCATCACGGACATGGGAACTATTATACCCATTCTTTTTCAGAATGCCATCCCCGTCTTTGCGGATACCAATCCGGACACATATACGATGGATCCGGAAGATGTCGAGCGGTTGATAACTCCAAGGACGCGCGCCATTATTGCCATTCATCTATTTGGCAATTCCTGTGACATGAACGCCATTATGGAAATTGCAGAGAAACATAAGATCCCTGTGATTGAAGATTGCAGCCAGTCACACTTGGCAACATACGAGAACAGGCTTGTTGGCACCATCGGCGACATAGGATGCTTTAGTTTTCAGCAATCGAAACATATGTCAACAGGAGACGGTGGAATGACCGTAACCAGCAATCCCGACTACGCTGAAACTATGCGTCTGTTCGCGGATAAAGGCTACAATAGAGGAAATGCCGAAGGACATCGCATGTATCGATTTCTGGGGATCAACTACAGGATGACTGAACTACATGCGGCAGTCGGTCTTGCCCAGCTTGACAAAGTCCAAAACACAGTGTCTCGACGACGCTGCCTGGGTGATAGGCTGTCTGCAACCATCAGTGGTTGTCCCGGCGTCATTCCGGCGCCAGTAACACCTGGTGGTACTCATTCTTACTGGCTATATCCGCTGCGAGTGGTGGGACCGACTGCTGATAAATTTGCGAAGGCTCTATCGGCTGAAGGTATAGCGGCGAGTGCCGGATATATCGGAAAGCCCATCTTCCGATGTGCCGCACCACTTGCAGAGAAGTTGACCTATGGCGATTCCAGTTTTCCCTTTGATAGTCCTTATACGGATCGGAATATCACCTACTCCGAAGATCTTTGTCCGGTTACTCAGGAAATCCTCGATCAACTCGTCGTCATATCTTTCAATGAGAACTACACAGATGGAGATATCGACGACATCGGCGGTGCGATACAAAAAGTTGCAGCGGCTATCTCCGCTTAGGAGATCCCGTTTTCAGCTTTGTAGGCTGTCCAGTTGGCCTTCAGGTGAACAAAGGATTCAAAATCAGGTTGGGTTAAGAAGGGGTTATTCTGTCGTTCATATCCGATTGTCGATTGGGGTTTTGCACCGTAGTCATGGCCAGGATATACCTCAATGTCATCGTCAAATGAGAGCAGATGCTGCAGGCTGTCGTATTCTTTCCGAGCCTCTTCATTCAGGTCTGTTCCGCCGACCTTACCTACGAAAAGGGTATCGCCCGTGATCAGTTTTCGTCCTATCAGAATACAGATCCCATCCTCACAGTGGCCGGGGGTATGTATTATTTGTAGCTCGAGCGAGCCAAGCATGAATTTCTGTCCGTCCTCCACCGTCACGTCGAAAAAGTATTCAGCGTCCTTGTACATGACCACTTCTGCAGACGCGTTCTCAATTAAATAGTCGTTGCCATTTACGTGGTCATGGTGTGAATGAGTGCAGATCACGTATTTCAGTTCAATACCCAGATCACCCGCTCTATCGAGGTATTTTTGCGGTGAATATGAGGGGTCTACCGCGGCTCCAATGCGTGACTCTTCATCCCCAATCAGATAGCCAAAGTTTCTGTCACCACCATTGAGGATCTGCTCGAATATCATGGTGTACTCCGTTCTGTAGCGACTGCCACACTCGGCGGCGGTGTCCATTAGAATCAGGCGAAATCTCTCATCTCAAATTTGATTACATGATAGGCTGTGCCCACGCTCAAGTCAACCCGAATCCGGGGTCTGCTGGACGTGAAATCACTTGACTTTCCGGACTCTCAGGACATAACATGAGGCCCGAAAAGTTTCCCCTATTCAGGGATGTTTCCCCCCGGAGTAATCTGTGCAAATCAACGAAATCATAGTATTTCGCCATCGTGGCGGAGTCCATGTCGGTAAGCTAGAGGACCTGGCCGGCAAGAAGATCCGAATCTCCACGGGACGCAATCGCATTTATGACGTACCACCCGATCGCGTATTGCTTGAATCTCAGACCATGGTCGACGACGAGACTCCGCTTGTTGCTTTCAAGACAGAGGCACAGGACTTGGCTGAATCGATGGATCTACGTGATGTGTGGGAACTGACCAGAGACGAAGATTTGCATTTCAGTTTCCGCGACATCGCGGACCTGCATTGGTCCCCTCCAATATCAGCCGTGCAATATGCTGGAATGATTCTTCATCTGGCGCGCGATTGTCCCTATTTCAGTGAACATGAGACTGGGTATCTGCCGTTGGATGAGGAAAAGGTGGAGGCGCATTTTCAACGAATTGAACGGAAGAAGGAAGCTCAGCTAGAAGAGCAGGCTTTTGTCGATTGGGTAAAGTCCGATCTGGTAACTCTTCCAGAGGAATTCTCCAACCGCCAACGTCACGCGCTTACCCGCATTCAGCGTTACGCAATGGAAGGGGATGAATACGAACAGAGTGCGCAGGCCAGAGACCTTTTGGATCTGATCGGCGGACAGGCATCGGGCAGCCTCCAGAAGTCCGCTTTTAATCTCATGGTTCAAAAGGGAGTTTGGGATGAGGATGAGCATCTGGATCTGATACGCTTTGACATCCCGGCCGAATTCGATGCTGATGTCTTGGCAGAGGCCGAGGAGATCCAATCTACCGAGGCTGGTAGGGAAGACCTGACGCACCTCGACGTGTTTTCGATTGATGACGCAACCACGCAGGATATAGACGATGCCCTCTCAATTGAAGCTATCGCCGGTGGATTCCGGGTCGGTGTTCACATTACAGATGTTTCGGCCCTGGTAGCCAAGGATTCAAAGATAGACAAGGCAGCGCGCGAACGTACCACTTCTCTCTATTTCCCAGATCGCCACATACCGATGCTTCCTGCTGAGCTTTCCCATGGACATTGCAGTCTGCTTCAGGAGACTCGCAGGTGCGCGGTCAGTTATCTCTTCGATTTGGATCAGGATTTCCTATTGGTTGGCCATCGCATCGTTCCATCGATTATTGTCAACAAGCACAAGCTGTCATATGACGATGTTAATGCCATTCTGGAATCCGATGATCATCCGTTGGTTGAACCGATGAGAAACCTGAATCTCGGTGCTGATGCGCTGTTTGCTCAGAGGATGGATGCAGGTGCCGTTGAGCTTGAGAGGGTAGAGCTATCTATTCATGTAGGGTCCGACAAGGAAATTGAGGTTACGACTCGCACAGGGCATTCGCAGGCCGATCATATTGTGTCCGAGTTCATGATATTTACCAACCTGGCAACCGCGCGGTTCTTTTTGGAACACCAGGTACCGGCTATCTATCGAACGCAACCGGAGGCAGATTTCGGAGATTTGGGTGAAGTCTCCCACGCGTCCGTCAAAAGATACAAAATGATACGCAAAATTCGCCCCATGTCACTGAGTCTCGATCCGAAGCCCCATGCCATGCTGGGCGCCGAGGTCTATTGTCAGGCTACCTCGCCCATCAGGCGCTATAGTGATCTGGTGTTGCAGCGCCAGCTGGTCACGGTCATTCGCGAGAATCCCACCTGCTATTCGCGCGATGAGTTAACCGATGAGATCTCACTAATTGAGCGTAGCCGAGACCTCCGGAAAGTTTGGTCACGGAGAGAGTGGTATTGGTTCGTGAAATACATGCAGAAGGAGACTGATAAGATCCATAGCGTCGTTGTACTCGAGATCCGAGATCGAGATCTCGTGGTAGAGCTCCTGGAATTTGGCAACAGGTTGAACATTAAGCAGGTCGAAAAAGTGGAAGTCGGCGACGAATTGAAGGTTAGGGTCACTCATGCGGACCCCTGGGATGGCCTTCTCAAGCTGGCTGCCGTGGTCGAATCTGAAGAAGCCACGGGCTAGGTCAGCCGTTCGGTTAATTTTATGTTGTTTTATCTCAATCACCCCACACAGAGGAGAAAAGAATGACCGTCCGCTCGTTGGAACATGTGGCTATGGCCTATCGCGACACTACCGCGGCCGCAAAGTGGTTTTGCGATGTACTGGGTTTTGAGAAAGTCTTCGAAGCGGAGCACCCCGTACACGGTGTCAATTTCTATTTCGTGAAAGATCCTGCAGGCACGGGATTGATTGAGATAATCCCGATGCCGCCAGATGATGGCGTAGATCTGAACAATACTGCCACGGCGCATGTACATGTAGCTTTCGATGTAGAAGATATGGATGCTGCCGTTGCAGAACTGACCGAAAAAGGTGTTGTCTTTGAGGGCCCTCCAGCTAGTATGGGCCCCAATCGATTGGTATTCTTCCGCGATCCTGAGGGTGCGCCGCTCCAACTTGTGCAGCGGCCGACGCCACTGAAATAAGCCAGAAAGGGGACGCTCCGGCGTCCCCTTTCTAATTTAGCCATGGTATCCCGATTTATGTCAATTTTCGAATCAAGATTATCAATCCGCCAGAACTTTCTCATCCGCGTGGTCATCCTGACCTCTGTATCCTGCGCTGTGAACGCTCAGGAACAGCCGAACCCGATTTCACTCTTGCCGGACTCTCAGATCGATCAGTTAATCGACGAGGTATCCGGCGCTACAGCAATGAATCACGTCATCGAACTGGGCGGCTACAATCATGACAGGGACGAGGCCGAATACTTGGGTACGTATCACGAATCTGAGTACATTACAGGAAGAGCCCGTCAATATGGATTGAGCGACGTACACATCGAGACTTTTCCGCTGAAAAAGTGGACATGGGATGCCGAAGATGCCGAGCTATGGCTTGTAAAACCCACGCGGCGCTTGATAGTTAGTTACAGGGACGTACCTGCGGCACTGGCCACCCAGAGTTGGAATGCTGATCTTACCTCGCAGCTCGTTTATGCCGGACCAGGCACCGATTCAACACACTATGAAAACCTTGATGTAAGAGGAAAAATAGTTTTGGTCTCCGGCCGCGCGGCACGAGCCCACCTTCTCGCTGTCAGAACTTTCGGTGCAGCGGGCGTACTATCCTACTACAATGGGACCGGTCGTCCCATCGACCGCCCTGATCAGATTGCATGGCAAGGCCTTGGAGGCCGGGCCGTGAGATCTGACGGTAGCGAGTACCCGTATGAGGAAGGCTTTGGATTCAGTCTTTCCCATAGAATGGCTATGGATCTGATAAAGTTACTCGAGTCAGCGGAACCTGTTGAGCTTAGAGCACGTGTAGTGACGCGGACCTTTCCAGCCGACATGGAAGTCCCGACTGCAGCGATTCCGGGAAACGGGAGTAGTAACCAGGAAATTGTACTGGCAGCCCATCTCTTTGAAGGTATTGCGAAGCAGGGCGCAAACGATAACATGAGTGGGAGCGCTGCCATTCTAGAGGCCGCGCGGGCGCTGAACTCCTTGATTTCGCAGGGCCGTATTGCGCGGCCCCGTCGCACGATTCGATTGATCTGGGTGCCGGAGTTCTCGGGCACGTACGCCTATCTAGAACGTTTTTTCGAAGAGCGTAACAGGATGATTGCTGCCATAAATATTGATATGATCGGCTCTCATATGACGCAAAATGGCAACTCACTACGACTATATCGAAACCCAAATTCTATGGCATCTTTCGTTGATGAGGTGACCCAGGTCTTTTTTGAGTATGTCGGGGATACCAACCGTGAAAAGGTCCATAATAGATCCCTGACATATGGCTTCATGAAGCCGATTCTCGATCCCACCGGCTCGCGGGATCCTTTCTACTACAATATTGAATCATACTATGGGTCTTCTGACCATGCACTGTTCAACGGACCAAGATTCAAGGTCCCAGCCGTGCTGTTCAACAACTGGCCAGATATCGGATACCATACGAGTGAAGATCGAATTGGTAGCGTGGACCCAACTCAGCTCAAACGTGGAGCTTTCCTGATCGCGGCCTCGGCGTGGTATATGGCCAATCTTTCGCCACAGCAGGTACCGCAACTGGCCACACGAATGTCGGCCATGGGTGCCACCCGAATCGACAGGGAGATTATCGGACATCTCTCCCGACTGACGGCAGCTCCGGCAAACCTGGTCGGGGAGTGGTATAAGGACGCGCGGATATTCCTTCATCAAGCCTACCTGCGGGAAGAACGCAGCTTGAAATCGCTCACCACCCTGGTCGAGCCCGGATCGAAAGCTTTGCGCCAGTTGGCAGCAATCGTTGAGGAGATGGCTGATCGGGAGTCTCTGGATCAGAGACGCTTGAAAAATCATTTCGAAAGACTGACGAGGGATGCCGTCATCCCTGTGAAGATTCCAGGGGAATCAGATGACGAGAAGATTGCGAAAAACCTGGTCCCCGTTCTTGCGCCCACAGCGGTCGATACCTCCCTGTCCGTCGTGGTCAGAATGCGGACTGCATTGGGGTCTCAAATTCGGTCCACATCGCTGCGTGGTATACGAGCCACGGAGGTCAGAAACCTGACTGATGGTCAGCGTAGTGTCTTGGACATTAGAAATGCGGTGAGCGCGGCATTTGGCCCAGTCTCTATCAGAAGTGTCCTGCAGTATTTCTACGATTTGGAAGAGCAGGGACTTGTTTTTTTACGACGAGGTTGACAAGATCAGTCTACGTGGAGTTTCGAGGTGGGGAGTGCTCAAAATGAGAGCTCAAATCCTGCTCTGACCTCTCGTGGCGATGAGAAATTCTGCGGGTCGAGGCTGAGCAAGCGACGGAAGCTTTCTGATTCAGGGATGTTGTGCAACTTCGATTCGAGCGAATAACCGTCATCCGTTGGGCTGCCCGTGTTGGAGAAGACGGAAATCACATTCCTACGATCCAACAGATTCTGGATTTCCGTGAAGAATGTGTAAGATGTTCCTCCTACAGCAACACGTTTACGAAAGCGTAAGTCGATATTGAATGTACCAGGCAGTCTTGCCGAATTGGGTACCGTTCCGATCTGTTGGTTAAGGGAGTTGGTGGGGGTATATGGCAGGCCACTGCCATACTGGGCGATTAATGTAAGCCCCATGTCGCTCAACGGCAATCCGAGAAACCGTCTCTGCCAGGTGGTGGGAGTATAGGCCGAGATCACCGTTTTCAGACTATGCTTTTGGTCGTAAGCCAATGGAAAAACACTCTCCGAAATGGGCAATGGCTGCCCATCAGGCGCGTTCAAAAGGCGGTTGTACCTTTCTTGAGGGTCGGAGGCACTTCCCTCGGCAGACGATAGCGTATAGTGGACGGACCCGGAAAAATGCCGAACAAAGCGGCGCCTGAGCGACAACTCCAGACTCTGAACGACTCCATGATCCGCATTGGTGAACAACGAATACGATCCCCCAGGATACTGTATCTGGGTGGTGGAGGTCAGGTTTGATAGGCGTTTGTAGGAAGCTGTCAACCCCAACCGAATATCATCCGTGAGAAGTTGCTCGATCCCCATCTCATATGCCACCGTCTTTTGAGGGTCGAGATTAGGGTTCCCGACGCGCGGAAGTTCGGTGTCCAGGTCTCGGCGAAGATTCTCATATACGAATCGAAATTCCGGTGCCTGGAAGAAGTAGCCATAGCTGAGACGAAATAGGCTTCTCGATGTAATGGGATGGGAGAGTCCAAGCCGGGGACTGAGTCGAATCTTCGTCGGGCTGTTGCGCAATTCTGCTTGCCCTGTGGGAGTGTCTACAAAAAACCGCTCGCCGGTGTCGAAATAATCCAGCCGGATGCCGCCGTTCAATATCCATTGAGCCAGCATCAGTTTATTCTGCAGGTACACCGCACCTTCCGCTGGATTTGCCTCATATTGCTCTCCCGACGGCGTAGTCTGTTGAAACGACTTCTCG
>JABIQT010000975.1 GCA_018667995.1 Candidatus Latescibacterota bacterium | reverse complement strand
AGTGTGCCATTATAGCGAGATGTTTCCCGCTTTCGTTTACGCGATTGAACAAGGCGATAATGTCGTCAGCATCCGGGTCGGTTAGATATTTGTACGGCCAATAGCTCAAGGACTTGGTGCCAATACGAATGGTGCGGAGATTGGGAAGATCAGCCTCAAGCAGCGCATCGACATAACTGCTGAGATTCTTGGCCTTCATAATCATGGGATCTCCACCGGTGAACAGCACGTCGGTCACATCCGGATTGTCCTTCAAGTACTGTATCAACTCTTCGGTCTCTCGCGTGGCGAATCTAAGATCATCGTCGCCTACAAATTGTGGCCACCTGAAGCAGAAGGAACAGTAGGCATGGCAGGTCTGGCCCTGGGAAGGAAAGAATAGAACCGTCTCACGGTATTTGTGCTGCATACCTTCTACTTTGTCTTCCCCCAGCATGGGTACATTGTGTTCAAGCTGTCCTGCCGGTTGGGGATTGAGATCACGTCGAATGCGATCGACCGTAGCCTGCAATTCGAGCTTGTCCGCCCCCCGCTCTAGCAGCTCGGCTACAGCATCAAAATGATCTGGTCGCAGCATATCTTTCTGGGGAAACGTCAGTACAAAAATCGGATCATTGGGCACGTCGTCCCAGTTTATCAATTGCTCGACAACGTAGGGATTCGTCCGAAAGGGCAACACCTGGGCCACGACCTCCATTTCAAAACGCTGCCGCTCGGACAGCTTTTTGATCTGGGGTATCTCTCGAAAATTCCTTAAATCATATATAGAAAATCTGGGCCTATGGCCATTGACGGAACTGGTCATTGTCCCTCCTTAAGATTGTGTCCTATTTTGCTTCGTGAAGACTGTGAGGAAGGCGGCTGGCTCTTGATAAGATCCGCAACTGATTGAAACGTAGCACCGGATGATATCGGTAGACACGATGCACTCCGATCCATCCATGATAGACCGATCAGTGTCTGCCTGAGGTCGCTCGATAATGCCTGTAACAGTGGTTAGAGATTGTACATGGCAACAACGAGGGGCAACATCATAAGCTTTTAATGTAACAAATTTGGGCCAATACTGCAAGCAATAATTCCCTGCCAGCCCTTCCGTTCACCGCATGCTCAGCGGTACAGGTTCTCATCAATATGATCAAACGAAGACCGTGCGAGCAACCTCTCTGACCATAGATTGGCGCAAACCGGTAGGGTTGTTCGTAACCGGTTTTCCGGTTTCAACGGGGACGCTCGAACAGATTGGTCTTCTCTTTGCACTTGCCACAGGTTTTTTAGACAGAGTACGTTATTGACTTGAAACCCCGAACGGAAGCCGTTAATGTATACAATCAAATTCCAACACATACATCGTCCCAACACGTATCAAGGAGTGCCCTTCATGAGCAATGCCCCTCAGAATACCCTGATAAGTCCGTTCGACCTGACTGATGACGATGGATACACGTGGGTCAAGGGCAACCTACACTCGCACACGACCAACTCCGATGGACAACCCTCACCTCAGGAGCGGTTGGACGGGTATGTGGAGCATGATTACGACTATCTGTGTCTTTCTGATCATTACAAAATCACTCGGATTGATTCTGTAGACTGTCCCGATAATTTCATCCTCATCCAGGGCGCCGAGCTCCATCCAGAGAATCCTTTCGGGGGTCAGACACATCATTTTGTCGTTCTCAATATCCACGAGGATATGGATTCGAAGAACATGCCACCCCAACATGTGATCGACGAAGCAATCAAGCAAGGAGGATCCGTCTGGCTGGCGCATCCCCACTGGAGCTCGGTAAACATCATTCGTGACACGCTACCGTTGCAGGGACTGGCGGGAATTGAGGTCTTCAACACCACCTGCCGCAGAATGGGGAGAGGGGAAGGCACGATTCATTGGGATGACTGGATGGACTTGACCGATACCCTCCTTCCGGCCCTTGCCAATGATGACGCCCATGCTAAACAGGAAACCAAACGCGACACTTATGAAGGCTGGACCATGGCTCGTGTCAGAGAACGCACAGCAGACGCCGTGACGGACGCCTTGGAAGCCGGTGCCTCTTACGGTAGCACCGGCCCCGAGATTCACGACATTCAACTGCGACGGGTCGACGAGGTCTCAGATGACAAGCATGTCGTCGAGGCTACTGTGCGAAGCTCGGAGGCACAGAGCGTAAACGCTGTCTGCGATACGTTCGGAACGGAGCATCGACCCGGCAACGGCACATTTGATCAGGCCGTATTTACAATCCGTCCCAATGCCCGATGGGCGCGATTCGAGGTCATGGGGCCAGATGGATCCAAGGCCTGGTCTAATCCATTTGATTTGACGCGCGTGGAACACGAGTAAGGGGAGAATGACGTTCGTTTTCACGCTCGCTGCGCTTCTCAAACTGAATTTGCCCGGACAACGATCCCAGTTCATGAAGAAACTGACGAGGGACGTCATGAGAGGTCGCTATCTGACAAGTTAGATTGATGGTTGGATGACGCAATTTACAGAATCAAACTTCAAGTCGCGGATCTGTACTTTCAACGATCTTTGACGCTGAGATTTTGGTTTTGAGTATGTATGATCTATAGAGGCCTCTTCATATGCTCAGCTTTATCAAACAACCCTATCTGCAGTGGCCCACCCATGACAGTATGACCGTGATGTGGGAAACATCTTCAGATGCCAGTAGCCTTGTCACGGTATACGAGACCCATCGGGTACATGCCACGGGAACAGGCCGATTTCTGCCAGTGGATTCGTCCGTCCGGGCAATAGAAGGGCCCGGAGCCGCAAGCTGCGTTCACTGTGTCACCATCTCCGGTCTGGAGCCTGAGACATCGTATCTATACCAGGTCTCGTCCAAATCGAAAAACGGCGAATCCTGTGAAAGTGATGTCTATCCCATGAAGACAGCAGTAGTGGAGGAGACACCTTTCTGTTTCGCTGTGACAAGTGAGACGGGGGGGACCTGCAATGACACGTACAATAGGGAGGTATTCCATCAGATTCGCCTTCATCGACCTGACTTTCTCATGGTAGTTGGTGATTCTGTATGTAAGGGCTCTCAGTACAGCGAATGGAATCGGTATTTTTTCACGCCGGCTCAAGATCTCTTGACCACCACACCGTTCTATCTGGTACCGGGAAATCACGAGGAGAATTCCGATTGGTTCTACAAATTCGTCCACTATCCGGAACCAAAGAACTACTACAGCTATAGATACGGTAACGCATTATTCGTGGGACTGGATAGTACCCAGATTGTTGAATACGTGGACGGCAAGCCGCGTCTCGTCGAAGGCGCCTTTGAACCAGGAGCCCCTCAATTCGACATGCTCACAGAGCGTCTTAAAGAAACAGACGCTGTCTGGAAGATCGTCTTCTTCCATTATCCACCTTATGTGTCCGCGGACTATCAGGTGGACGAGATGCGTATCCTGTGTCCAATACTGGAGCAATATGGTGTGCAGGTTGTATTCAACTCCCATACCATAGCCTATGAACGCAGCCACCCAATCCGCCGTGACTCCTTAGACCTCGAATCCGGTATCACCTACGTTGTTGCAGGGGGCGCGGGGGCGATGCAGCAGTGGTTTCATCACAAGCGAGCATGGCATACGGCACACGCCATTGCAAGACCGCATTTCGTGCAGGTGGTTATTGCGGGGACACGTCTGGAACTTCAGGCCATAGACTTCGAGGGGAATCTCTTCGATAAAGTATTGCTGGAGCAATAGACCGGACTGTGGGAATGCCTATCGCGACCAGTTTTCTACGACGACGATGCTCGTTTCAACGGTATTGACATCATCACCCACGACTAGAAAACGTTGACCGTCCGACGTGACGTCGTAGGAGCGTTCCGTGGGACCATATCTTTCAAAATCCCATCTGAACAACCGTACCGGCGGTCCGAGAATCCGAAACTTCCTCCCGGATCGGATTGGTGCGGCCATCATGCTGTTTCCCCGTATGTAGAAGAGCTCCTCACTCCAATAGCTCCATCTCGGCTGAATGCCGCCGCGCCCACTTACCCTCCGTGGATTCGTCCCTTCAGGAAACGGCACGACGTAGACTTCCCAACTGCCAGATTCGTCAGACTGATAGGCCAGGTAACGCCCATCTGGTGAAAACTGCGGTTGCGCCTCGGAATGGGGAGTCGCGGTCAACTGTACGGGAATACCGCTTTCCTTTAACGCCAGATACCAGAGATCAGGAATACCAGTGGAATCACCTGAATCCTCATATACCATGTAGTATCCATCTCTCGACCAGGTTGGTGAAAGATCACCTACCGCAGTACTCAGTATCTTCTTCATCTTGCTGGAACCGTCCGTTGATATGACCTGTATGACTGACGAATCACCTGAATCCGTTACGAAAGCGATCTGGTCTCCCCCTGATGACCATGCGGGGCTAGTTCCCGGAGACTCGTCGAAAGTCAACCTCGTCTTGGAGCCCTGCGATACCTCATGGGTCCAGATGTCCCAGATTCCACCGTCCAGTCCCGATACGGCAATATGTTCATCGTCGGGTGAGATCGCGGGCGAAGCTATGGAAACCTGGAATTTGCCAACAGGGCCGAGGAACTTACCGTCGCGGCTCAGCCAGGTCATTTGCTGTTGTATCTCCTGCTCAGTACGCGTATAGATTAACATGTTACCGGCAGCTATACTGGGCCATCCTCCACGGCCAGCTACTTGAAACGCTGTTTTCTCTACGGCACGCTCGTCTTTGGCAAAGGGCACCGCCCAGATACCCTCGCCATTACCATGGACACGGTTGTACAGGATGTGCCCGGTCGGTGAGTAGACCGGACCCGTAACAATCTCGCCGGGAGAGGCATCAATTACGATGGTTCGCTTTCCATCAGACAGCATCTCAATCTGCCAGAGGCCATCTTTCTTCCAAACACTGAACAGTACTGACGCCCCATCGGGCATGACATGGGGCGCATAAAAGCCGGCATCACCCTCGGCAGCGAGGACCAATGGCTCTGGTTCATCGCTATCAGCCGCAAGGGAATAGAGCCCCAGTGGGCCCTGGCTGAATAGAATGGTCCCGTCTGCGGTCCAGCTCCCCCCACCATAGACACCTCTAGCGGGCAGGTTACAACGGATCCGTGCAGGTTCACCAGACATGTCGGCAACCTGCAGCGACCCCGATCTGCTGTTGAAGAACGCTATACTATCGCTATCCGAAGACCAGAACGGCAGGACGGCGCCATTGCTTCCCGGAACGGGTGTCGCATCTGTATTATCGAGTGGGCGAAGCCAAAGTCTGGTATCCGATACATAGGCTATGGTCGAACCATCAGGAGAAACCACGGCAGATCGTCCCGAGGGAACTTTGCCTGGTATCTGGAGCTGGAATTCTCGAACAGGGGGTTGGGGAGTCTGGAACCAGATGAAGGAAACCAACCAGAAGATCCCGATACCACTGCCGAAAGACAATAGCAACATGCCCCAGAGCCTCTGGATCGGTGTTCGTCCGGTGGCGGATAGGGAGACAGCTGAAGGCAAAGGAGGAGGAGCGATCGCCGGCGTTGGCTTATGGGGCCTCTTGACGTCTCCTGAGATCTTTTTCCGCTTTGGTCGGCGCTTCCTCGCGCGCTTGGTCATTCAAACCTGACTTCCGGGATTTAGAGAAGGGACTTGGCCTGCGCCACGGTATTGGAAACTGTGAAACCAAATCGGTCCATCAGAACCTCCACAGGTGCGGAAGCGCCGAATCTGTCGAGACCGATGGTTTTTCCCTTCAAGCCCACGTACCGTTCCCATCCAAGCGTCACGCCGGCTTCGATGGCTAACCGTGCTGAAATTCCTGATGGCAAAACCTGCTCGCGGTACTCGGGCGATTGCTTGTCGAATAGCTCCCAGATAGGCATACTCACGACGCGAGCAGCAATTCCCTCGGACTCCAGTTCCGCCTGTGCATCGAGAGCAACATGGACCTCGGACCCAGAGGCTATGAGGATAATATCCGGCTTTCCATTTCCCGCTTCCAACAAGACATATGCTCCTCGGCGCAGTCCAGCGGCCGAAGGCAGAACCGAGCGATCAATTATCGGCATCTTCTGACGCGTGAGCAGAAGTGCCGTAGGACCTCCGCTGTTCTCCAACGCCATACGCCATGCTTCGACGGTTTCTGTCGCATCTGATGGGCGGATCACGGTCACATTTGGAATGGCTCTCAGCGCGGCGTAATGTTCAACGGGTTGATGCGTCGGCCCGTCCTCCCCGAGTCCAATGCTCTCGTGGGTGAAGACGTAGATGGGGTCGATCTCCATCAATGCTGCAAGACGAATTGCTGGCCGCATGTAATCGGAGAATACCAGGAATGTGCCTCCGTATCCGATAATACCACCATGCACCATCATGCCATTCAGTGCCGAAGCCATGGCATGTTCTCGAACCCCAAAATGTAGGTTGCGCTCGTGGTATGATCCGACGGCAAAATCACCATAGGCGTCCAGATTGGTGTTATTCGATCCCGCCAGATCGGCCGATCCGCCAAAGAGATTCTGAACAGTGGGCGCGATGGCGTTGAGGACCTCTCCAGAAGCGGACCGCGTGGCCATACTGCCGCTGTCAGGAGTAAATGTCGGAAGGGATTCGTCCCAGCCAGAGGGCAATTCTCCACTCATTTCGCGATTCCACTGTGCTGTCAGGTCAGGATGTGCGGTAGCGTAGGACTGGTAGTTCGCGGTCCATGTGGCTTCCACCTCGGCACCTCGTGAGACGGTAGATTTGTAATGCTCTCGAACCGCGTCTGGCACATGGAAAGTGGGCTCCTCTGGCCATTTTAGGTTCTGCTTTGTCAGAGCTACCTCGTCAGCTCCGAGCTTCTCGCCATGTGCCTTCGAAGTACCGGATTTGTTCGGGCTCCCGTAGCCGATAGTGGTTCTGCAGATCACGAGAGACGGTTTGTCTTTAATTCCTTTTGCCGTGTGGATAGCCGCATCAAGTAATTCAATATCGTTTCCGTCGATCACACGTTGCACATGCCAATCATAGGCATCGAATCGCAGGCCCACATTTTCCGTGAACGCCAGATCCGTATCGCCCTCTATGGTAATATGGTTGTCCATATAGAACACGATCAGTTTCCCCAGCCCAAGATGCCCAGCCATCGAGCAAGCCTCAGACGCGACACCCTCCATGAGATCGCCGTCACTGGCAATCACGTATGTGTGATGATCTACGATCTCGTGATCGGGGTTATTGTAGCGTGCTGCCAGATGAGCTTCCGCCATGGCCATGCCCACTGCGGTGGCGACCCCCTGGCCCAGCGGCCCCGTCGTAGTCTCCACGCCTGGGGTCAACCGATATTCTGGATGCCCCGGTGTCAGACTTTCCCATTGGCGGAAGTTCTTCAAGTCGTCCAAAGAAAGATCGTAGCCGCTGAGGTGTAACATTCCGTAAAGCAGCATAGATCCATGTCCAGCAGACAAAACAAAACGGTCTCTATCCGACCAGTCAGGATTCCTGGGATTATACTTCATATGCCGGGTCCACAGCAAGTGGGCCAATGGCGCGCCTTCCATGGGCATTCCCGGGTGCCCACAAGTGGCTTTCTCCACGGCGTCTACCGCGAGCATTCTTACAGTATTTACACACAGAGTGTCCAGATCCTGACTGTGTTTCGACACGAATGTTCTCCTTGGATTGTACGAACAAATGCCTTGTGAAAATGCTATTATCTCAGCTAATCAGCTCATCGTAAAGCGCCTGCTGCTGCGCCATTGCTTCATGATATAGCCTGTGTCTCCGACTATCCGGCTGAAAGGTCTCGGATAGCGGCACGGGGGCATCAGATAGATCATTCAGAACGCCGGAAGATTCGAGAACAAGCAGTGCAACACCCCTGCTGGATGCTTCTGGAATGGCCGAAGCGACCACGGGTTTTCCGAGCACGTCGGCCATCATCTGCATCCACGCTGGAGACTGCAGCAACCCAGCTCCTGATGCAATGATCTCGTGTCCCTCCGTGTTTATGGTCTCCAATCTTTCGTAGATGGAGGCAAAGCAGTAGGCCGTAGCTTCGAGACCGGAGCGGAGTATATCCATGGGAGTCGAATGCAGGGTAAGCCCCGTGATAGTAGCTCTTGCGGAAGCATGCCAGCCGGGACTTCGCTCTCCGGCCCAGAATGGAAGCACCGTAAGCCCGTGGGTAACCGGCTCGGTATGTACCAGCGCATGTTCGATGGCTTCCTGTGATTCAAGTTGAAGTGTCTCGCGCATCCAGCTGTAGACATTGCCCCCGTTGCTGAGGGCGCCGCCCAGTAGAATCCTACGATCGTCCGCGCGATAGCACCAGAGCCCTTCGGGAATGTCGAACACCTCCTCCGACAACATCACGCGCATGGCCCCCGAGGTGCCCACCATGAGTGCCGTTCGGTCCGCTGAAACACAGCCGCTGCCTATATTGGAGCAGGCACCATCGCCCAGTGCCGGCCACCAGGGAACGTCGTCTAATTGGGGCCATCGGTTGGCATACTCAGACTTCAGACCGATGGACGGTGACTCAAGATCCGTTATCTCTGAAAGGTGCTCCTCGTCTATGGGGAGTTGATCGAGCGTATCTGCGTCCCATTGGCATGTATGGGCATTCAGCAGACCAGTACCAGATGCCATAGAAACGCTACATTTTGCGGTTCCGAACAATCGAAACATGATATATTCGCCAATGGACATCCAACGCTTGACCGACTCAAAAACTGAGGCCTGTTCCTGGGCAAACCATAGCACCTTGGCTGGTAGATAACTTGGGTGCAGGATACATCCGGTTCTGGCATGGGTGGCCTCCTCATCGAGCCGTTCTCTCAACGCCCCTATGACCGAAGCGGGACGGGTATCTGCCCAGCTGATTAATGGTGTCACCGGCAGTCCATCTCCTCCGACACCAACCAGGTTGTGCCAGAATGTAGACATTCCTACTGCTGAAACACTGTTCATGTCGGACCCGTGCTGCGAAATAACTCGGTCAAGAACACGACACAGCGTATCCAGTAAACGATCGGCGTCTATCTCTACACCACCATCATGCGTTGTATCCATAGAATAAGGGAGCCGAACGTCAAAGCCCACCGGTTCGCCCGCTGTATTATAGGCTATGGCACGAATAGACGAGGTGCCAATATCTATGGCCAGAATTGACGCATCGGGGGAAGATACATTTACCATAATTGGACCCGTAAAATGTTACATAACAGCCGTGGAAATTTGGATAAAACACCGGCGGAGAGTATACCATTCGGTCCGGGGAAGTACAAGCAAAATCAAAGGTTTTCGCTTGACGTAACCCGTGCCTTCAACAATCTTTAGCATCGTTTTTATTCAACCTTTAGCAACGGCCCAAGACGACGTGGGGATTAAGGAGAGGCAACAGAGATGTCCAAGTCTAAAATTGACGAAGTAGCGCGTGCCATGGTCGCCAACGGGAAAGGCATCCTCGCGGCAGACGAGAGTTCCGGCACCATAGCAAAGCGATTCAAGACGATCGAGACAGAATCAACCCCAGAGAATCATAGGAAGTACCGGGATATGCTCTTCACCACACCTGGTATTGAACAGTTTGTGAGCGGTGTAATACTATTTGATGAAACCATCCGACAATCGGGACTGGATGGTACGCCGTTTCCGGAATTACTCGCGAAGAAAGGCATCATCCCCGGTATCAAAGTAGACGGAGGTCTGTCAGACCTTGCTGGCTTTCCGGGCGATCAGGTCACGCAGGGACTCGATGGCCTGCGTGAGCGTCTGTCCGAATATTACGATCTGGGTGCCAGATTTGCCAAATGGCGTGCAGTAATCAACATAGGTGACGGTATTCCATCAGCGTTTGGGCTCGACGCAAACGCGCACGCGCTGGCACGCTATGCCGCCCTCTGTCAGGAAGCCGCTATCGTACCCATCGTGGAACCAGAGGTCTTGCTGGATGGCGAACACGACATCGATCGCTGCGACGAGGTGACCGAGGCAACGCTACGGCAGGTTTTCATCGCCTTGGCTGAGCATCGTGTCCGTCTTGAAGGTATGATCCTTAAACCAAGCATGGTAATCTCCGGAGCCTCGTGTCAGCAGAAAGCCTCCACAGAAGACGTCGCTGATCGCACAGTTCACTGCTTTGAGAGAACCGTGCCCTCAGCTGTCCCCGGCATAGCTTTTCTCTCGGGGGGACAGACCTCGGAACAGGCTACGGCCCACCTGAATGCCATGAACGCCAGGTTCGATAACCTTCCGTGGCAGCTAAGCTTTTCCTATGGTCGGGCACT
>JABIQT010000756.1 GCA_018667995.1 Candidatus Latescibacterota bacterium | reverse complement strand
CGTTCGATACTAAGAAACTGGGTAATTGCCGGGAATCCCGACAAATCAATGGCGAACTTCGGCCACGGCGTCTGGGTCGAGAGCGGCGGGGAGATCGCATCCTCTGCCTATGTCCTTGGACCCGTGCTGGTCGGCGCGGGAAGCAGGAAAGATGGATTAATGAATGCGAAAACCAATTCCGATGCGACCACCGGGGTTGCTCGGGCAAGGCTGCATATGGCTAGCGCACACAGAACCAGGATACACCGTTTCATATTGTTCCTCTCTCAATAAATCCCATCACCAGTAAGGTCCTGGCCGTCCAGTTGCTGAATATCCTCATTCTGTCGATTCAGATACTGTCGCACCCCGGCCAATGCGCCCTCTGCGGCTTGTTCAATAATGTCCGATCTGGGAATGACATACTGCTCAAATACCGCAGAATCATTCACCACTACCTGAATCCAGATTCTTAATAGGGGTCGGATTTGCTCGTTGACAATTATGTTAAAACGCAGATCCGGGGCAACGGACAGCGACTGCCAGCGGCTGTAAAGGTGATCGTGAAACTCTCGGCCCCACTTGGTGCGAGTCTGATCCAGGATGAGCCCCGATATTTCCAGCCCATCTTTAGCGTCACCGACACGAGACGAATCGGAAGGCATTGATGGTGGATCGCTTTGAGGCGTACTACGCGCCTCCTGGGCCGAGATATCTGCCGCAAACAACATAAGCATCACGGTCACAGTGCATCTCAGTTTGCATCGAAACAATATCATTCGATTGCCTTCTGTAGCTAATTCTTCAGTCCAGCGTCAACCAACTCTGACTCAGGAAGGCATTGACGTACCTGCGATGTTACCCGTATTCGCGTAACGAGTTTGGTCAATCCCGTAAGTTGTGATGTCCAAACCTTAAGAGCAGCCTGCAACTCGCGAGCACCATCATCGGTGAGTCGATATTCAAACGGAGCGGCCTCTTTCAGGCGGTAGACATCAAGCTCCAACGGGGAACCATCGTCCAACCATTTCTGAATATCGTAGTTCTGCACCAACCGAATTGGCCGGAGTATTTCATCCACATCAATCCCCGTGGCATGCCGTGCTTCCGTCCAGGCGTGCAAGTCGCGCCAGAATCCCTCAAAGTCATCCATACGATCTTGGATACCTGACTTCTTCAGCAATTCGGCGGTAGCATCCAATGAGATCCTACATACCTGTTTCCAAAGAAAAAACGATGCTTTGGCTCTGTATTTATACATCAAATTGTCGCCTATTTCGCCACGCTCCAACTTCTCAAAGTTCTCGGGCGCGGCATAGAAAGCGACACATGCCTCTTTTGAATCAAACAGCTCGTTCTTCGTCTCCTCCAGAAAATCACTAAGAAACTGTCGCATCTCTCCCGTATCTGACTTCATCGCGTTCAGCATCGCAGTGAGCCACTCCGATGGTTTTATCTCGAACTGCTCTGCAAGAGCCATAAGATCGTTGAACCATGAATCGTTCCAAAAGACACTGAATGTCAAATGGTGGCTGCGGCATTCCAGATAATCCTCAAATGGCAGCGTGTCCGTGGCCACAATAATCTCTTCTACGTCAAAGACTTTTTCGTTGCCGTATTCTCCATAGTTCTTTGGCAGAACCCGATACCTTGTGTCAAACTTAAACTGGTTGCGCGTTTCCAGCGTCTCCATATCTGCGCCCTTGAGCATCATGGACTGGAAACAGTGCGCCTGATTGGTGCCCGCATCGATCAGTTTATGCAATGCGGTAAGATGCGACTGCAGACTCTCGCCCGGCAACCCAAGAATTAGGTCTGAGGTCGATCGCATACCACGACCACGGACGTGCACCTGAATCTTTTCATAGGTATCCAGTTTGATATTCGACCTGCGGATGTTTCTAAGCACTTCGTCGTCAAGCGACTGCACCGCCTGATACAGGACGAGTGCTCCATTTACCTGCTCCATTGACTCAATAATCCGCTCTGGTTTGTTCTTGCCCGTAGTTGCGTCTATGAAGGTCGGCCATCCATATTTCTTCTGGGCGCCACCTATATAGGACGAAATCTCAACATCACGTTCGTACATCCCGTAGTTAGCATCGGCAATACGAAGTGTACCCATCTCAGGTGAAT
>JABIQT010000757.1 GCA_018667995.1 Candidatus Latescibacterota bacterium | reverse complement strand
GCATCAGCTGATGGTGTCGTTCAAAGATGCCTGGGGCACATTTGTGCAGTCGCCCCTGCGCCAGAATCTGGCCATGGCTATTTCCGTCCTTTGAGTTACTCTGGTTCAACTTCCGGAAATTCCGAATTTCCTACCTGAGACTTTGATGGATACTGTAGCTACCAATACCCTGGATTTTGGGCTGATTCTCATGGGCCTGACAGGGGGGCTTGCGCTTTTCCTGTTTGGCATGGAACAGATGACAAATGCCCTGAAAATCGTTGCCGGAGACGGCATGAAGAGCCTGCTTGCCAAGTTGACCACGAACCGCTTTAACGCCGCATTTGCGGGCGCGTTTGTTACCTCGGTCATCCAGTCCTCCTCCGTAACTACTGTACTGGTTGTCGGCTTCATATCCGCTGGCCTGATGACGATGTCTCAGTCCATCGGCGTTATCATGGGCGCGAATATCGGTACTACCATCACGGCTCAGATCGTGGCATTCAAAGTCACGCACTACGCATTGATACTCGTGGCTGTTGGGTTCGCGATGCTGTTCTTTCTCAAGACAGACAGGACGCAGCAATATGGGCACATGATCATGGGGTTGGGCCTGATCTTTTTCGGTATGGAGCTCATGAGCAATGCGACCCGTCCGTTGCGCTCCTACGAGCCATTTATCGAACTGATGCAGCGCATGGACAACCCACTACTGGGTATCCTGGTCAGTGCCGCATTCACCGGTCTCATACAGAGTTCATCGGCTACGACAGGTGTAATCATCGTTCTTGCGGGGCAAGGCTTCATTACCTTGGAAGCAGGAATTGCCCTGGCCTTCGGGGCCAATATCGGAACCTGCGTCACAGCCATGCTAGCCGCCATCGGGAAGCCCCGGGAGGCAGTACAAGCCGCATTTGTCCACGTCATATTTAATGTAGCTGGGGTACTTCTATGGGTCGGCTTTATTGATCAGCTGGTCGCACTGGTTACGAGTTTCTCCCCCGCTTCGGCAGGACTGACCGGAGCGGATCGTCTGGCTGCTGAATCGCCGCGGCAGATTGCCAATGCGCACACGGTGTTCAATGTGGCAAATACATTTCTGTTCATTTGGTTTACAGGGCCTATGGGTAGGCTTGTACAACGCCTTGTGCCCTTAGCGAAAGTGGAGACATCCGAAGAGGCGGACGAGATGCGCCCGCGTCATCTGGACGATATCCTTTTGAAGACGCCGGCATTGGCGATGGATATAGTGAGAATGGAACTGGGCCGTCTCGCTGCTGGAGCCTACCTTATGGTACGGTCTTCCTTGAATCCTGTGCTGGAGGGTACGGAAAAGGAGCTTGATGACGTCGAAGCAATGGATCAGCATGTGGACAGGCTTCATGGATCGATCATCACCTACCTGGGCCGACTCTCACAGGAAAATCTGACGGGCGCCCAATCTGTGAGGCTATACGCATATATGGCAGCGGCAAACTACCTGGAGAACATCGGCGACCTGGTCGAAACGAACCTGGTGGAGGCTGGAAGAGCAAGGCTGAAGGATGACTTTCAGATCAGTCCCTCGACCCAGGAGGTGATTGGAATTCTGCACGAAAAGGTCTGCTATTCGGTCGAGCAGGCCGTCCAGGCTCTGGCGAATTTTGATGTGGAGATGGCGGCCGAGATAACGGGCATGAAGGATGAAATCAATCAGCTTGCCAGTACCGCTGAGCAGCATTTGTCGCAACGTTTGACTGCAGAGGAACCTGGTCGCCTGACCGGGTTTCGTCTCGAGAGCGAGTTGGTGGAATATCTCAAACGTGTGTACTACTTCTCCAAGAGAATCGCGAAAGTGATAACCGAGGAAGAAATCGTCTACGTAGCTTCGCACCGGGAGGCGGATTCAAACGAGGTCGAATAGCTCCATGTGCCTATCCCAGATGGCGCGGTTTTCGCACCATGAAAGCACCGGGAACCCATTACCTCCTCGCGGCACTCGTTATCCCCCGGCTCTTCGGATCTAAACGATTTCTCCCTCGGTTCAACAACAATCGATTGATCGCGAGAGAAACTTTTCTCGGGGATAGATAACGCGTAAGAGCACCTTCCTGCATGTCTGGCGGCCCTTAGACCTGGTTTGCCGCCCTCCCCCACCATTGTCCCAGCCATGTGTCATTCCTCTCGGCTGGGTGGACCTTCCGTCGCAGCCTATCGGGTTTCCAGTCTACCTTATTGTATTCCGCCGCCGTGTGTAGTTGTTGCCCTAGTAGGATCCATCGCGTCTTTTGGTCCTATTCTGCAAGTGGCACGATGGAGCAACAAAACGTGGATCATTGTCCTGCTACGTTTTGAGTTGTCGGGGGCAAGTCACTCCGACCAATGTGTTTCCTCGCAGGTCCAATTATCCGATACCGAACGATCTGGTCCTTTTGCCGATGAGCAACGACCGTCGTCGCATGGGCCGAACCTAAAGGTGTTTTGCAGCTGTCGGCCTGGTGGTCTCACGTCGGACCAGTCGAAATACACAGGCTATGGTGCAGGTCGTTCACCTACCTCAAATGGTAAGTCGTGGTCCCTCTATTCGTACGCAGAAATTGGATCGTAAATGTTCCTGTTATTATGGATGGTTTTTTAGTAGATTCAGACGTTGACCAACTTTTGCCTGTCGGCCTACCCGGATTAGTCACGGCAGATTTACGATAGAGGTTTCTGCGCCGTGGTCGTGTGTCTGGTTTAGAAATCACTGGTCCGCGTGAACTGCCGTATCCCCATTTCAGTGGTAACCGGAAATACCTTCAGATGAGATGTGCGTGAATAGAGTCATTACTACATTTGTGATGCTATCCGGAACGTGGCTCCTCTGGTCAGGCCATCTGGAAAGCATGTTGTTGATTTCAGGATTCGCGTCTGTACTCCTGGTGATGTTTATATCACACAGGATGGATGCTTCTGTCAATCACCCCCGTGTGTACAGGTTGGGATTACGCCCACTGATCTATGTGCCGTGGCTCCTGTGGCAG
>JABIQT010000519.1 GCA_018667995.1 Candidatus Latescibacterota bacterium | reverse complement strand
GTGATGAAGTCTGCAAATTGCATCTCTGCGACCGGTCGCAGTCCCATAATGGCCGCTCCGAGAGCGGCTCCTATTATCGCGGATTCTGCCAGAGGCGTGTCAATAACGCGGTCTTCACCGAATTCGTCGAGGAATCCGTCCGTAATCTTGAATGCACCACCATACTTGCCGATATCTTCGCCAAGACAGAACACCGTATCGTCACGCCGCATTTCGTCGCGGAGGCCACTAGAAATAGCCTCCAGATATGTAATTTCCGCCATAGAAATAGATCCTTATACCGCGTACACACCCGTCAGGGCCTCTGCCGGCTCCGGCATTGGGCTGCTTTCGGCGAATGCTACAGCGTCATCAATTTCTTTCACACAATTGGATTTAATTACATCCATCTCATCCTGTGTACAATAACCTGATTTAACAAAATCTCGCTCACACTTAGGTAGTGGATCATTCTGTTTCGCCGCATCCTTATAGGACTGCGGAACATACTTTGCAGGATCTTGCTGCGAATGACCAAGCAAACGGTATGTCTTTGCCTCGATCAACGTGGGGCCTGCCCCGGCTCGGGCCCGAGCAAAAGCGTCCTTGGTGGCACGATAGACCGCTCGCACATCCGTGCCGTCTACGAGAACGCCCTCCATACCGTATCCCTCAGCCCGATCGACCAGGTTTTCGCAGGCATACTCCAGCTCTGTCGGCGTGGAGTAGGCGAATCCGTTGTTCTCAATTATCAATACCATTGGTAACTTTCGAACTGCCGCGAAATTGAGCCCCTCGTGGAAGTCACCAATACTCGTCCCACCTTCACCTATGAAGGAAAGCGCCACGCCGTCTTTTTTCTGGAGCTTCAGCCCCAGCGCTATACCTGCCGCAGTTGGGATATTAGCACCCAGGTGACTGGTCATACCAATGATATTCTTTTCAATATCACCACAATGCATATTGCCATCTTTGCCACCTGTGGGACTGTTGGCACGCCCCATATACTGACACATCATTATTCGGGGAGTATGGCCACGTAGAAAGTGGGTACCGATGGTTCGGTGGAGAGGAACCAGGACATCCTGGGGCGCCATGGCATAGCCACTGCCAGCAGCAATAGCCTCATGGCCTGCTCCAGCATAGGCCGCACCAATCAGGCGTCCTTGTTTAAAGAGGGTATAGAGCCGTGTCTCAAATTCACGCTGGAGACACATGATGTGATAAAGTTCGTGGTAATCTTTAGCCGAAAGTCTAAGATCTTCAAGGTCGTCGTCACGAAGGTCAGACTCCGTAACGGGGGCGGTTTCCACACTCATACGCGCCTCCTGGGATCACGGTAATAGCAGAACTATTCTACTGCCTGATGGGCTGCAATATCGAGGCATCAAATTATGCGTGAGGCCCCTGACTGTCAAGCAAATTTTCAGTGCACGAGAGTGCCGTAGAATTCCGTCCTACGGTCGTTGAAACGGTCCAATTCATACGCTTTGGGTTCGACCACAACGAGCTTGTCCCGGGCGCCAGCCAGGTCAATATCCGCGTAGAGAATCTCTTCCTTGTCTGGCGATGCCTCGGCCAACGTATCACCGTTGTAGTCCACAATTTTGCTGCTGCCGATAAACGAAACACCCCGCTCAGTTCCCACGCGATTTACCGCAGCATAATTCACTCGGTTCTCAAACGCCCTTGTATTTACGACAAATTCCGCGGTCCGCTCAGCACCTACAGGCCAGTTCGTCGGCAATACGACCAATTCGGCTCCCAGGAGAGCCAATATACGGGCGCTCTCCGGAAATAAGGCGTCGTAACAAATGTTAGGCCCAATTCGTCCCACGTCCGAATCATAAACGCGGAATGGCCGATCTCCAGCCATCAGATAGCGATCGACCCCCAGAAATGGCAGATGGATCTTTCGGTAGTGCTCGGTTTTCCCGTTTGGAGCGATGAATGCAAGTGCATTGTAAATTCGGTCGCCTTCTTCCTCCAGCATGCCGACGACTGCGTGAACCTCGGCATCACGGCAGGCGCGCTCAATAATCTCGGTGCTTGGCCCAGGCACTGGTTCCGCTTCCAAACGTGCTTCATCGAGGTCTATGAAGCAATAACCTGTTAGAGCACACTCGGGAAAAACCACGAGATCTGCCCCTTCAGCGGAAACTGTATGGATATATTCGACAATACGTTTCAAGTTGGATCCCTTGTCTCGAATCGTTGGATCCATCTGAACACCAGCCAGGCGTATGGAATCTCTCATGGAAAACCTCCAGGAAGGATGGGCAGATTTGTACTTATTCAGCGAGGCCACGGACCAGAGTTCATCACGAAACGGATTCATCATTGCGATTTGAGTGTTCCCGCTCCAGATCAAGTTTCCGAATTCTGTGCAATATCTCGTCCATCAGCCGCCTGTTGTCGCCGATTCTGTCAGCCAGCAGCCCGAACATCAACGATAGAATACCTGCTATAAGTAGGATTCCAGCAACCAAAAGGGATTGGACATGTCCCAGGAGTACGAAGTTGTCTCGCACAAAGAAATAGATCAGACGAATCCACAACGCGAAAGACAGGACAAAGAACGGACTCGACAGGTAGACGAATGTCCTTAAAGGTTCGTAGGAGGCATAGCTTCGAACTATGGTAGCGGCTTGGCGCTTTACAAAATTCCAGTTACCTCGGTGGAGCTTCGAGGGTCTCGTGACACTGGTCCTGATGGGTACATGGCTCACATTCAAGTTGCGGCGGCCCGCCTGGATCAGATTATCGATCGTATAGGAGAAGTCACTGATGACAAACAAGCGCAGTGCCGCCTCCCGAGTGTAAGCCCGGAAGCCACTGGGGGCATCCGGAACGGACGTGTCAGATGCCACACGTACAACCCAACTACCCAGTTTCTGAAGGATGCGTTTCTGCAACGAAAAGTGTTCGACGGAGGCGACTTGTCGATCACCAATTACCATGTCCGCCCGTGCGTTGAGCACTTCGGCGACCAGATTTGGTATCTGATCACCTGGATACTGATTGTCGGCGTCTGTGTTTATAATGATATCGGCGCCGGCACTGAGACAGGAATCTATGCCGACCTGAAATGCCGAGGCCAATCCGCGATTGCGATAGAGAGAAACAATGTGATCGGCCCCAGATTCGCGGGCGATTTCCACCGTTCGATCATCGGAGCCGTCGTCGATGACGAGGACCTCAACACTACTTACCCCCGGAATCTCACGAGGTACCTCTCTGATCACGGCGGCTATCGTGTTCTCTTCGTTCCAGGCAGGAATCTGAACGATCAGTTTCATGGATGTTTCCCAGGACTCAACGGCGGAAGATGGGGAATACGCATACGGATTGCCCACTCAGCTCTAATTTGGACGCTGAGTTAGTGCGAGGAGTTCACCGATCGTAAACACGTCACGTGCTTTCAATTGACCGAGAAACGTGTGCATAACACGCGCGGTCACGAATGCGTCCCCAAGTGCGCGATGCGCTTGATTGTTCACAAAACCGAGGGCCCGGACGACGGCTTCAAGACGATGGCTGGTCAGCTCTGGAAGTAAATGCCGTGCCAGGGCGAGCACGTCTATCACTGTCCAATTGGGGGATCGAACACCGGTGGCGTCCATTTCGGACTCAATGAATGATAGATCGAAAGGGGCATTGTATGCGGCGAACAGGCAATCGGCCGAAAAGACTGCAAAGGATGCCATCACCACATCGGCGCCGGCGGCATCACGGACCATGTCTTCCGTTATTCCATTGATCTGTGAGGCCTCGGGAGGGATATCGCGATCCGGATTCACCATGGAGTGAAAGCGTGCTATTTCAACGCCCCCGTGGAATTTGACAGCGCC
>JABIQT010000492.1 GCA_018667995.1 Candidatus Latescibacterota bacterium | reverse complement strand
CCCGAAGAAATCGGGATATAGTACAAACGCGGCGACCGATCCCACTATGGCTACCACACCAGTTATCTGCAGGCAATATCGTAACACACTCAATAACCCCTTCATGCCCAACTCCTTTGAGAACCAGTTCTTTCCGGGCTCAGTAGCCAATATCGCTCTTGCAAAGACCATATTATGACAGTACTCCTGCCGCCCTGAAGAACCTGCGGGCAGCTATTGGATATTCCTGTATGGCACTGATCCATCTACAACAGTGAAGCCAGAATTCAGGATTGGTCGTGCTACGCCTAACGGTCCGTAAGGGAGGCGTTATCCACCAGGACGCTCTGCGAAGCGTTGCTTTTTGCCTTGTTCTTTGCCGATGAACGTTCAGCGACCACGTCTTCTACTACTCCCTTTATCGTATCCACAAACTGGTCGATCGTATGGTACTTCTCCACATACTCTCTAGCAGCCTGGCCCATTCGGGCTGCTTCTTCGGGATGGTCCCATAAGAACTCTATGGCATTGCGCAAAGCCGGTGGGTCGCCCTGAGGAACGTAGATGCCCGTTTTTCCGGCTTGTATAACATCTATTTGCCCGGCCACATGTGAACAGATTACCGCTTTGCCCATGGCCATAGCTTCGAGTGTTACAGCCACGCCATTGTCCGTATCCGTTGGAAGAAGTGGAACCACAACAAACCGGGATCGGGCATACAGCTTTCGCAGATCAACAGGATCCAGGGCCCCTGTGGTTATATTGTCAGGAAGAACGTCCATATCGTCGGGTTCCTCGAGCGTCGAGAACATCTGACCTTTGGTGCCACCGTTGGCGATATGGCATTTTATATCGAGCCCCCGTAGTGCCTCTACAAGGGTCGGATAGTCCCGCATATGTCTTCCCACTGACGAGATCATGTCCGTTTCTACCTCTAAGCGTCGCCAGAACTTCTGATCCACCAGCCAACGTGTGAATGCGATCTTAGATTCTGGCAGATGCAGGCTGCTAATGGCATATTCTCGTTGTACCGAGGACCAGAGGACGATACGGTGAATGTGCGAGTGGAATAGCTTCAAAGGGATCGCCTTTTTCGGTTTAGAGATCCAGCTACTCAGCGTAATGTGCGGTACCTTAGCCCGTGTGATCTTAAGCACCATGGCCAATGCCAATCCGATTTTGTCGGACCAGGTCACGATGGCGTCATAACGCTTTCTCACAAAAAAGGCCTCGATCACCTGTGCCACATAAGTGGGGACCCACTTGTACAGACCTCTTCTCAAAGCGGGCGCTTTTCTCAGAAAGTGTTCATCAAGGAGATCTGAATTCAAGGTGTCTTGATATACAGTTGCCCTCGGATGTTCGTCACGGGCCTCACACCTGCGTAGTTCCTCAGGATCGAGCGGCTCCTGGTCGGCACTGACCAGTGTTAGCACTCTCATGAATAGACTCCTTTTGCGAATCCTGAATTCATCTTCATTGTCCTTACCATCATCACACGTGTACTTGCAGACCCTCTAGTCGAACTATCTATTCCGAAATCGGCTGAGCCGGCTTTTGCTGTATGGGCGAATGAAGCCCAACGGACCATGCTGCCGGTAATAAACCTGAATCAACGTGGACTCGTGGTTCAATCGATAGCGCAACCCATTCACTGTCATCATTAGACGCGTCAGCTTTTGACGCACCGATGAAGGCGAGGAGACGGAGAGGACCATGCGGCTGTTATGACTGGATTCTGACATCCATTCCATCTTGAACGACTCGTCACCCCTTAGTAAATCGAGAGATTTTCCACCGCATTCGATTGCGTCTTCCAGCATGTCGATCATGAGTGCGGTCCCAGGACCATGTTTGGAGCAAGGAGCGTCTGTATCGAAGCCGGTTATATAATCGTAAAAATGACCGTTGAACTGAAATCCTAGACGGGCTGCGACGGGGGCCTCCTCCTTCTTGATCAACTTGAGCCAGAGCCATCCTCGCTCCAACATGTGAGGCAACAGGTCGTGCTGCAGATCCGCGAACACGGGATTCTCAAAAAGACCCGGAAACCCCATCCGATTCCATCGACTCTGGTGGAGAGCTATCAGCGTATCGAGTCCATCTTGAAAGGTCTGGCCAGTCGTGATGTCCTGAATTTCATCGTCCGTGAAGTTCTTCTGCGCCTTGGATAGCTGTCGACGGAGGCGCCGATTGCATGCCGCTTTGAAGGTGTCGAAGTCTTTCGGTACACTTGTGTGTGAGATCATTTGTAATTCAGAGACGGCTACTTCGGCGTCGCGACTCTCAAGTTCCGGGATCAGCATGCGAACAACAAAACTGTCTG
>JABIQT010000591.1 GCA_018667995.1 Candidatus Latescibacterota bacterium | reverse complement strand
TGTACTATTTTCAGGATACTATAGACGCCACGGTCCTATTTTCGAAACCGACCGACGGAGCCACGCCAGAACAACATGATCTCGTAGTACGCGAGGTGATTTCCTACGCGCATCGCCTAGGAATGAAGATCTTATTGGTTCCAATCGTGGACATCGATAATCCCGTAGACAACCAGTGGCGAGGAGTAATAGCTCCTGGTAGCTGGGAAGAGTGGTTCGAGAGCTACCGCTCGTTTCTTGGTCACTATGCGGAATTCGCGGAAGACCTGGATGTAGAGTTTATGAGCGTCGGCACTGAGCTGGTATCAACCGAGAATAAAACGGAGGAATGGCGCGAGACAATCTTGTCAGTCAGGAAGATTTTTTCCGGCAAACTGGTCTATTCGGCCAACTGGGATCACTACGACAGCATTGCCTTCTGGGATGACCTGGATTTTCTTGGACTATCAGCCTACTATGAGCTGGTACCTTATGATGATCCCACGACCGACGACCTCGTGCTGGGCTGGACTCCGATAAAACGTGCCCTGCTGGAGTGGCAAAGGCAGTGGGGGAAGCCGCTTTTATTTACCGAGGTCGGATATACAAGTCAAAGTGGTGCGGGAAGACAGCCTTGGAATTACACCGCGGCAGGAACGGTGAATCTTGGAGAACAGGAACGCTGCTATATGGCATTGAAGGCAGTATGGGAGAACGAGCCGGAATTCGCCGGGCTCTATCTCTGGAACGTGGAACCAGAAATTGGCGGACCGGGTGACACAAACTACACTTTCCTCGGCAAGCCTGCAGAGGATGTTGTCAGCGAATGGTACCGCGGTGTACCTCCTGATGCTGGCCTGGCCGACTACGCCGTCAATATCGTAGAGCGATTCTTTCGGTCCATCCAGTAGTTACTACTCGGCACTGAAGCGGTATTCGACCTCGTGACGATATGTTTCTTCTGGCCGTAGAATTACCGAGGGCCATCCAGCGACGCCCTGTTTGTTTACCGCATCAGGGAAACGTTGAGTCTCCATACAGAATGCACCGTGCTTCTCGTATACGGAGCCTGATTTCCCGGTAACACTCCCGTCCAGATAGTTGGCTGTGTAAAACTGAACGCCTGGCTGATCCGTGTGCACGTCCATGACCCTGCCCGACCCCGGGTCCTTCACCTTGGCCACATGCTTTAATGATCCATCATAATTCCTGATCACAAAATTATGATCATAGCCTCCTGGATCTTCGGCACCTAAAGAGTCCATGCCAGCCATATCCCGGCCGATGGCCTTACTACTCGTAAAATCAAACGGCCCTCCAGCCACCGGCAGGATCTCTCCCGTAGGAATGCGTTCCCCATCAGTCGGGGTATATGCATCAGCGAAAAGTGTAGCCTCATGATTCAGCACTGGACCTGATCCCTGCCCGGATAGATTGAAATAGGAATGGTTAGCGAGGTTCACGATGGTCGGAGCATCGGTGGCTGCCTCCATTTCAATCCTCAGGACGTTATCATGAGTCAGTGTGTAGATAACGGAAGCCTCGAGTGTTCCCGGATATCCCTGGTCTCCATCGGGGCTGGTGAGGGATAGCTTGACGAAAACATCTCCTAGCGCTTGACCCGCCCTCGGAACATCCCAGACACATTTGTCGAACCCTTTGATCCCACCATGTATATGATTTCGACCCTGATTCGGGTTCACAGCAAATCTGCCGCCATCGATCTGAAATGTCCCGCCACCGATACGATTCGCGACACGACCGACCGTGGCGCCAAAATACGGATGGGTACCCACGTAGCCGTCCAGAGAATCAAATCCCAGGACAAGGTCGACCGCCTTGTCGTCGCGATCAGGCGTGTGCAGCTCCGTCATGATGGCACCATAGTTAATGATTCGAACCATGGTTCCACGTGCGTTAGTCAAAGTATAGCGTTTGATGTTACGGTCACCCACTTTGCCCCATGCTGTTTCTTGTATCGAACTCACGTTGCGCTGCCTCCTGAGGGGGTATTTCCGTCTATTAGCCCAGCTGTTTTCCCGCGTGGAGTCTGTGGCCTGGTCTCCGGTATGCCGAACCACACGAGAAATCCCATGGCCAGCATCGAACCGGCACCCAGGATAGTACTGCTGAAATAACCGTACTCCGTGTAAGCCAGTCCGGCAATTCCACCGCCAATTCCCATGGCGACCTGCCCGAGGGCAATCGACATGCTCATCATCGATCCACGCCGTTCATCAGGAACCACTTCGGACATCATTGCCTGAAATGGGCCCATGCGCGCAGCCATCAAAACCATTGAAAAAAAGAAAATCGGATAGGCCACCCAGAATGACACCATGAGCGTGGTCGTGGCGGCCATCAAAATCGCAGATCCCACACAGGCCCAAAATATAACGGCCTTCCGACCAAATCGATCGGAGAATCTCCCTGCTATGGGCCCCACGGCTACACTTGCTACGCCGCCCACCATAAACAAAGTCGCAATATCGCTTCCGGCTGCCCCAAAGGTACTCTCCAACCATGTGAAAAGATATATCACATAAAACGCAATGCTGACGAACATCATTGCATAGGCGGCCGAGGCATAACTTGTAGGCCGAGTCGTCAGCATTTCATAGTAGGTGGCGGCAGCCCCCGCAATAGTCAACCGCTCCTGGGATCGGTTGACGACTGGTTGTGGCACAGCGACGATTGTAACCACGAAGGAAATGGACATGGG
>JABIQT010000290.1 GCA_018667995.1 Candidatus Latescibacterota bacterium | reverse complement strand
GTTTCCGTAGCGGTGTCATCGTGGTCCGAGACCAAGGGCACCCCGGCCACACGGAGCATAAGATTGCTGCTGGCGTTCAACAGCCAGATGAAGGGCTGGAATACCTTATAGAATCCCATGAGCGGGGCGCTTATGTAAAGGGCTATGCGCTGTGATTGCTGAATGGCCAACATCTTAGGGACCTGTTCTCCAGCCGTTATGTGGAGAAAGGTTATCACTGCGAAAGCAAGTGGGAGGGCAATGAAATGGGCCGATTCGGCGGGCAGCCCCATTGAGATAACCACGGGCTCCAGCATCCCTGCGACTTGGACTTCACCGTACCATCCTAAAGCCAGACTGGCCAGAGTGATACCCAGCTGACAGGCTGATAGATAGGCATCAAGTCGTTTAAGAATGCGATCGGCGATCTGACCCGTTCGGCTGCCTTCCTGGGCGAGGGATTCAATCTCACTCTGTCGAACCTTAACCAAGGCAAACTCTGCGGCCACGAAGAATCCGTTTGCCGCGACCAGTGCGATGATTAGTGTTATATCCCAGATCAAGTTCGGGCAACCAGTTTAGAGGTGGTATTAGTTAGGAATAGCCTGAATATAGGTCGTCTCGATGCTATTACCAAATTTATTATGCGACGCATAAGTAGTCGGTACCCTCGATTAGCCCTAGCTCTGCTAATCGTTTACGTATCAGGCCTCGGGCTCCACGAGAGGCCACTGCGACCAAAAGTAGCGGGCGTTTGAATCTGGGCCAGAGCTCTCCAAGGTCATCCGCAGACGAGATAGGTATCCCTCTTAGAGTGCCTCCGATCTTGCCCGGGTTGATGTCAATGAAGAGACTTGGTGACCGCTCCAGGCGTATGAGGTGTTTTGACAGGCGTCGCCCGGTTTGACCAGCTCCCCAGACTAACACATCATGGCAACGTCTCAGTGGTCCAGCAACCAGGTAGTGAGCCTTGGTACGAATGAAGTTCTCCACGGAGTAACGGCTGTCGGTGCGGGTTGCGCGTTCCGGGTGGTCTCGCCAGTATAGGAGTACTTCCGGAACCTTCTCGAAGCGTTTTCCTGCATGATGATACCGAAGCCAAAGGTCATAGTCCTCTGGCCAGCCTCTGTCCTGATATCTGCCCAATTGGTCAATCTCATGGCGCTTTAACATCACGGAAGGATGAGCGACCGGACTCTCTATGAAGATCTCACGGACGATGTCGTCGTGATGCATAAGCCCGTTCAGCCAGCCTTCGTAGATCTTCATGCCCTCACCTACCTCAGGAACGGCGATTGTTTCCACCAGACAGCTCGCCACGCTGAGGTCCGCTTGCGATGCTAGTAAAGCAGCCTGTTTCTCTATTCTCTCAGGATGCATCAAATCGTCGGCGTCCATGCGTGCTACAAAAGGACCACGGCATAGCGAGAGGCCTTCGTTCAGTGTGGCAATCAGCCCACGATGAGGCTGTGCGGAAATGATCAGCCTTGGGTCCTGCTCTCGAGCAGCTTCAAGGATGTGTAAGCTATCATCGCTCGAACCGTCATCTACGATGACGATCTCCATTTCTGTGTAGGTTTGGTTCTGGATGCTCTGGAGAGTTTCGGGAAGGGTATGCTCTGCGTTGTGTACCGGCATCAAGACAGAGACACGTGGTTGGCTCATCGTATCAAGCCTGAAGAACTGCTTCCTGGGGCTGCAAACGGGAGATAACCCTTTCTGCAGCGTCCTCACCAGAACGAACGCAGTCTGGTAGACCGACACCGGCGTAGGCGTTACCCATGAGCGTCAGTCCGGTGTGCCGAGAAACATGTGTCTGAATCTGCTCAGTGCGCTGCATGTGACCCACAAGATATTGAGGCATTGAGAGCGGCCATCTGGTGACAATTGACCATAGCGGATCTGCCTGTATTCCCATAAGATCTAAGAGTTCCTGGCTGGCAAGGTGCTCAATCTCTTCGTCATCCATATCGTATAGATGTGCCTGCATGGCGCCGCCTACAAATGCCCTGAGAAGCACTTTGCCATCGGGGGCACGATTCGGGAATTTGATACTACTGAATGATCCCGCTATGATGTTTCTCCCCTCAATTTCTGGAACCACAAAGCCGAAACCGTCCAGAGCGTGCGGGATATCTGAACGATCGTATGCGAAGTTGACGATGGCAGACGACGCATAAGACAGCCCTGATAGCCGTCTTGCCAGTTCAGGATCAGTATCCTTCACCAAGTTCGCTGCTTTGTAAGAGGGGAGTGCGATCATAACGTCATCGGCCGTATGCACTGCACCGGCAGAGGTGGTGACCTGCCATTCCGTGCCGAGACGTCGAATTCCCGTGGCCTTGCGTCCCAATTGGAGAGTTTGGTCAGGAAGTATTCTCACCAATTCGTCGACAATAGTCTGCATGCCTCGGTCGAAGGAGACCATCATGCTGTATCGGGCGCCGCTGTCAGCAGATCCCCTGCTCTTTGCACGGTAAGCGGCCTGTCTCTGCTCACGCCACATGGCCCTTATGACACTGCCGTGTTTTTCCTCCATCTCAAGAAAGCGTGGCATGGTTGCGCGGAGGCTGAGATTTTCGGGGTCTCCCGTATATATGCCACCTATCAATGGTTGCACTACGCGTTCCAGCGCCTCGCGTCCAAGTCGTCTCCGGACAAAAGAGGCAACGCTTTCGTCATCGCTGGGTTCTGCACGGGGAAGGACGAGATCCAATCCCATTCTCAGTTTTCCTGCCCACGAAAAGAGCGATGAGGTGATGAACGGACGTAAACGGGTGGGGGCCATCATCAGGAAGCCCTCAGGCAGGGGATGTAGGGCTCCCTGATATACCACGAATGATCGGCGATTATCGCTGTTGGTTTGTACAACTCGATCGATGATTTTCAATCGTTTGCAGAGATTCAGTAGCCAGGGCTTAGAGGAGAGGAAGGAATCGGGGCCTTTTTCAACGAGGAAGCCATCTCGTTCTACTGTCTCAATGGTGCCACCCGGCCGCTCGCTCGCCTCAAGAATCTTGAGGTCAATTTGCGCGGGGAAATCCTGAAGCTCCTGTAGACGGTGTGCGGCACTCAATCCGGTAATGCCGGCCCCGATGATAATAACACGATGCGCCATTATACCCGTGCGTTTTCCCAGTCAATATCACGTTGAGATCAGATCTATTTCGTAAATTAATGGCACTAATATAGTACTTTTTCAGATAATGTCCATCTAATATTGTCATGCATGGGAGTGTAGGCTTGGATGCCAAAGGGGCAACTACACTCGGTGCTCGTGAACGATATCTATCAATGCGGTAACGTTGTCTTCCGGTGTTCCGGGAAGTACGCCGTGGCCCAGGTTGAAGATATGCCCTGGGCGCCTCTCAGCCTTGTGGAGGATTGCGGTCGCGTGTTGCTTGATCTGTGTCTGCGAAGCAAACAGAATCACAGGGTCAAGGTTGCCCTGCACAACGGTATCGTAACCGAGTCTTTCGCGCGCCTCAGCAAGGTCGACCCTCCAGTCGATTCCGATCACATCGCCTCCGGCTTCCTGCATATGCTTCAACAGAGTCGAGGTGCCCGTGCCAAAATGTATCGATGGCACATCCGGTAGCAAATGCGAGAATATGTAACCCATATGGGGCAAGACGAATTCCCTATAGTCATCGGGCGAAAGGCAGCCGACCCAACTGTCGAACAGCTGAACCGCCTGAACGCCAGCCATAATCTGCTCATTCAAGTATGCCGTGATAGCTCGCGCCAGTTTTTCCATGAAGGCGTGCCAGGAGCCCGGATCATTGTACATGGTCATTTTTGTATGCTGGTAGTTTCGGGATGAGCCGCCCTCGATGGCATAGGCGGCTAGTGTAAAAGGTGCGCCCGAGAAACCGATGAGTGGAACCGTCGGCGGCAGCGCCCGTCTCGAGAGGCGGATGGCCTCGTATACATATGACATAGATTGAGCATCTACTTCAAGGATCTGGTCCACGGCGGTGCTTGACCTGAGCGGGTTATGAATCACAGGTCCGGTACCTTTGATGTATTCAAGCTCGAATCCCATGGGTTGAAGAAGAGGCAGTATGTCAGAAAAGATGATGGCAGCATCGACCCCTAGTCTTTCAGTTGCCATCAGCGTGACTTCTGCCGCCAATTCCGGCGTCTTGCACACCTCCAGAAAACTGACACGGGCACGCAGATCGCGAAACTCACGCTGGTACCTTCCAGCCTGGCGCATAATCCATATGGGTGTGTAGTCCACCGGTTCTCCGCGGCAGGCTTTTAGAAAAACAGATTCTGCCCAGATATTGTGGTGATCTTGCTCAAGTGGCCAAGTCATGTCCGTCCGACGCCAGTATATAGTCGTGAGTCCTGCGTTATGGGCCGACCGTTTCTTGGCTACAAGATGCTCGCTGATCCGAGCAATGGCTGCGATCAGGTCCTCCGGGTCCATTCGGTCAGACTCAAAATCGACGCTCACCGCATGCTTCTGGAGCTCCTGTGTGGTAGCACCGCCGACGGAACCGATAACAGTATGTCGCACGGAATCCATGAGTGCACCAAGCTCATTGCGCTGAGATGCCATGTGAAATAGGCCACGGGCAGCATCCGGATCTGTAAAAAGGAGGACATCGACCTTTCCTTCATTCATCTGGTTCAACATAATCCCATACGAATCACCGTCGCCATGGATGGCGATCAAAGACTCTCCACCACGTGTCGTCACGCTTGCGAGGAGCGCGTCTTCCTGGTCAGAAGTGAGACAGAGGGCGACAGTGAACTTTCCAAAGTCAAAAGGCATTCAGGTTCTCCGAGATCTGTTAGATGTGACAGCAAATATGTTCAAACATTCGGTAACACTGCCTCCAAATCCGGTTCAGACAGGTATCAAGTGCGAAGGCTTTGCGACAAGATATATCATAAGCCGAACAGCACCTTATCGCAACCAATTTCAGGTGCCGGAGAGGCTGATTCCTCTTGACAATAGGGCCCTCAAAATGTATGAACATCAGTGTTTCTTCAACACTCGTGACAGTGAGCTATGACAATATTAACAGGTCGCATATACTGAGTCGAGTGGTAGCGTCGCGCGATACACTCACTCGGAGTCCACCGGAATGTGACAACAAAAATGGGACACTTTTTTTGTGAATTTAGTGTAGTTCGGCTATGTCCTCCTGTACGGGTTTTGGCGGATTGATCCACACGGCGTCCGGTAGGGTTGGTGGGGTG
>JABIQT010000892.1 GCA_018667995.1 Candidatus Latescibacterota bacterium | reverse complement strand
GTGGAGGAATCAGACGACCTGGTGTTCTTGCAGTACGATGCTAAAGAACTCGAGATCGGATCCCGTGTGGAAGAGGCTGTCTGTCTGGCTTTGCCACTCAAGCCTCTCTGCAAGGAGGACTGTAAAGGTCTATGCCCATCTTGCGGGACTGACTTGAACACGGGTGGCTGTGACTGCAGTACGGAATCTGAAGACCCACGCTGGCAGGGCTTGAAAGGCATCTACCAGCCGAATTGACAACAAGGAAGGTACAGTATGGCACTCCCAAAAAGACGACAATCCAAGTCACGTGGCCGCAAACGACGCACCCATTGGGTTTTGACTTCTCCCACATTGGTTGATTGCTCCAACTGCGGTGAAAAGAAACGCACGCACCGTGTATGTCCACATTGCGGACAGTACAAGGGCAGAGCGGTTATGGCTACGGAAGAAGTATAGAAACACACCACTACGACCACTAGACACCGGGTGACAGATATGTAGATCATCCGGTGTCTTTGCATCATATAGAAGACCTTTCGCACTTTTCGGTGCCTATGGACGAGCGTTCGACTACATTTCTATTTCCTGGCCAAGCCTCCCAGTTTGTCGGGATGGGCAGGGACCTCTACGAGCGGTATCCATCAGTAAGGGAACTCTACGAGCAGGCAAACGACCTGTTAGAGTTCGATATTGCTGAGATTTCCTTCACTGGACCCGCCGAATTATTGCGTCAAACAGCGTATACTCAGCCGGCGATACTGGTCCACAGTATTGCAGTCACTTCGGTGCTCGAATCGTACGCTATCAGGCCGACATACGTTGCAGGACATAGTTTGGGTGAGTATTCCGCTCTGGTTGCTGCCGGTTACCTTGGTGTGGCAGAGGCAATTCGCCTCGTAAAGCTGCGTAGCTCCCTCATGCACCAGGCAGGCGAGGAATGGCCGGGAACTATGGCTGCTATTATCGGGCTTGATGCTGGTCAGGTTGAGGAAATATGCAGTGAAGCTTCGGAACCTGACGAACCGGTCCAACCTGCTAACTACAATTCACCACAGCAGATTGCGATCGCGGGAGCTGTCAAGGCTGTCCACAGGGCTATCGAATTGGCAAAAAAAGCTGGCGCGAAGAGGGCAATTCTGCTGGATGTGAGCGGAGCGTTCCATTCGCAGCTCATGGTGCAGGCGCAAAGTGGCCTATCGCAAGCGATAAACGAAACCGCATTCATCGCGTCTGACATACCGGTAATCGCTAACGTAAATGCCAGTCCGGTGACCGATCTCAACGAGATCCGGAGACTTCTCATCGCTCAACTGACCAATCCCGTGCGGTGGTCGGAATCCATGACTACGCTTCTTGATCTTGGCTGTGAACGATATGTGGAAGCTGGCCCCGGAAACGTCCTTAAGGGATTAATGCGTCGCGTCGACAAGAGCGCCCGAGTGATGAATGCGGACTCTGTTGAGCACATCGAAGATATCATTAACGTATTTGAGGAATCAACCGAATGAATGGACTTGACAGTAAAATCGCCATTGTCACGGGCGCCACTCAGGGCATAGGATTTGGTATCGCCGATCGTCTGGCCCGAGAAGGTATGAAGGTCATTGTCACCAGTCGCGATGCGTCGAAAGCCCAGGAAGCTGCATCGAAAATTGTGGAGAACGGTGGCTCCGCGGACGGTTTGGGTGTCGTCGTAAACGAAGCTGATAGTGTGAAGGAAATGTACGAGACCGTCATTGAGCGTTACGGCGCTGTGCACGTACTGGTCAACAACGCGGCCGCAGTTCGTGACACACTGCTCCTACGGATGAAGCGGGAAGACTGGGACGAAGTCATAGGCGTGAATCTTGGCGCTGTTTTTCAGTGTACCCAGGGCGTTTCCCGCATTATGATGAAGCAGCGCTTCGGTCGGATTATCAATCTTAGTTCCATCGTTGGCGTGATCGGAAACGCCGGACAGGCGAACTACGCCGCCTCAAAGGCAGGGATCATTGGGTTCACAAAATCGGTAGCACGCGAGTTGGGCGGCCGTGGAATTACTGTGAACGCAGTGGCACCCGGGTTTATTGAGACATCTATGACGGTTGATTTACCAGCACAAATCCGAGAGGGATTCGTTTCCGACACTCCGCTGGGCCGACCAGGAGATACGAACGATGTTGCGGGCGTTGTAGCCTTTCTCGCATCGGACGACGCCGCTTTCATTACCGGGCAGGTTTTGCATGTTGATGGTGGTTTGGTTATGTAAGTACCTCAGTACAAATGGTTGAAATCTGGAGTTCTGGCAAGAAAACCCATATGGCAGGCTCTGAAATATGTAATACCTTACTCTTAGGAGGCAGGACATGGAAGATCGCGTACGAGAGATTATCGTTGAGCAATTGGGTGTGGACGCTGACCAGGTAACCCGTGATGCCTCATTTGTCGACGATCTGGGCGCTGATTCTCTGGATACGGTCGAACTCGTTATGGCCCTTGAGGAGGAATTCGATATTGAGATTCCCGATGAGGATGCCGAGAAAATAGGTACTGTGAAAGACGCAATTCAGTATTTGACCGAACATAAAGAGGCTTGATCCGTGGGTAATAGGGTTGTCATATCGGGACTGGGAGTGCTCAGTCCGATCGGCCTGACGACTAAGGCTTTCTGGACAGCGCTCTGTGCGGGTAAAAGCGGTATAAGCGGAATCACCAAGTTTGATGTGTCAGATTTCGACGCCCGGATCGCGGGAGAACTAAAGGGGTTTGTTCCTGAAGACCACATGGGTCGCAAGGAAGCACGCCGATTGGACGAATACGTCCAGTTTGCTGTGGTCGCAACGCAAATGGCACTGGAGGACTCGGGATTGG
>JABIQT010000295.1 GCA_018667995.1 Candidatus Latescibacterota bacterium | reverse complement strand
GCGGCGGTGGGACGGACCGCATACAGATCCCATCGGTCATCCGTCGCACTGCCGGATACGTCTACCGCCCCACTTCCCGGAACGATCTGGTATATCTGTCCCACAAGCCGCTCACGAGGAAAACAGTACACCGGTTCGTTTTCCAGTGCATAGGCGAAGGACCGCGCCTGTCGTTCCTCCAACGGCAGATCGGGGTATTTCTCGAAAAATGCTTCCGTCCAGTTGGCTTCTTTCGGACTGGTTCGCGATTCCTGGCTACGGATAATCGCCTGATCGCGTATGGCCGCAAGTCGCTCGTTCATCATTTTAATCTCCGGGAGAGGATTCTTGAGATTCAATATGGATACAGAATGAAGACACAGAGGTGCTTTCAGACGCCTATAGATCTTTACGGCTGCCTACCGTTCCACCAGCGTGACACCGGCCTCTGTCAGCGCCTCTCTGTATTCGTCCAGATTCTCCGGCGGGTCCACATCATCGAGGGTATACGACATGCCAAGTGTCTCGTATTTCCCGCAGCCGATGCGATGGTAGGGCATCAGTTCCACCGGATGTTTATTAGGCAGAGAGGTAACAAAGGCCCCCAGTAGCTCCAGGTCTTCCGCACTGTCGTTGTAGCCCGGTATCAATGGGATCCGGAATATGATCTGTGCCCCTGCAGTCGACAGCCTCCGCGCGTTGCCCAGGATGGGGTCATTGTCTAAACCGCAGAGACGGCGGTGTTTTCCCGGATCTATGGCCTTGAGGTCATATAAGAACAGGTCGGTAATGGTTCGCACCGTATCCAATCGCTCCCAGTTGGTGGTGCCGCTCGTCTCTACGGTTGTATGCAGGTTGTGCGTCTTGCATGCCCCCAGCAGCGCGGTGGCATACAGAGGCTGGGAGAGCGGTTCACCGCCCGACAGCGTTACACCGCCCCCTGAGGTATCGTAAAACGGCTGGTCGCGCAGGACCACGTCGACTACCTCGTCAACCGTTGCCTTGCGGCCTATTATCTTGAGGGCTTCGGCAGGACAAGCATCAGCACAGGTACCGCAGACTTTGCACAGGGACCGGTCCACCCGCTCCTCACCGGGTCCGGCCGCTCCGTTGGGGCAGACTTCTATGCAGCGTCCGCACGTGATGCACTTGCCTTCGTAGAATGCGAGTTGGGGTTGCCGTTGCCGGGATTCAGGATTGTGGCACCACAGACAACTAAGAGGACACCCTTTGAGAAACACAGTCGTCCGGATGCCCGGTCCATCATGAATGCAGAAGCGCTGGATATCGAATATCCATCCCTCTTCTTGTCGAATCACATCGGGTTCTGAGATAAGAGTATTCATATGCTACAGCCTTTGATATAAGACGCGGTGTTACCGTTACTCAACCTCTGTATTGGTTAAACATGGCAACCAACAGTATCAGTTCAGGATGGGATTTGTACAGTCTAGGCAGAACCAGACCGATGCGTGATCGGTAGACGGAGAATTTCTCCAGTAGCGGTCTCAGGTCGTCCACTTTGTCCCATTGGTGCTTGTTCAAGTCCAGGACCAATCGGCTCTTGCTTCGAACCAGAAGAGAATCCTGGATTCGCTGCGCCAGTCCTTCGGCATGAGCACCCTACAGCACGCCCTCCAGTCGCAGCCACACCTGTTTTTGGGCATGCGGGAGGTCGACCCGGATAGAAAATCCAGGGATCGATATTCTGTCTGGCATTTCCTCTCAGAGATCAAACGAGCTCCAGCTCTTGCTGCGCATACGGTAAGTCGTCCGCAGCAGCCTGGGATGCTGGAGCAGATCGAGTTTGAGCGTTAACGCCGTCCATAAGGCGGCACCCACGGCCAACACGGACTTGAATCGTTCCGCCATCGTCGGATAGCCTATGTCTGCGTGGATGCGCTGCTGCAGATTACGAGTCGAACTACGGAACTTTGCATTCGGCCCTAATAGGTTTGCCGCAAGAAATACTGGATAGGCGCCCCAATGTTCCCGGGCGTAATACTTCGCCTTCTCAGGTAAAAAAGGGTTGAGCGAATCCTTGAATTCTTGGTAACCAGGGAGCCGCGTTTCCAGGATTCGGATGATGCTTGGGCCGAGCCTCTGAAAATCCTCTTTGAAACACCAGTCCTGGATCTTCTCGACCTGTTCCGCCGACAACGTAGGGTGTTGGATCTTCGTGGTGAAAACGTCGGCCCACCGACAGAAGAGCTCCTGGGTATTGACATAGACGTCGTGCAGGAGGTCTTCCTTGATGACCAGTTCGTAAAACGGTGTGCCGGGTAGAGGTCCATAGATCATGAATTGGGCCAGGAAAGGTTCTGACCTTCATCAGGTTGTCCAGTTCTTCCGCCACCACATCCTCAGTCTGGTAATCACCCCCCACAATCATCGAGGTCCGTATTTTGATGCCGTGTTCGCCAAATTCCATGAGGATTTCTCCGATCGGTCTGCCTGCTGTTTGGCGCAACCCGAACGTGTACCTTCGTAGCCGATCCAGAGACCATCGATTCCCATCTCCAGTATTTCTTCCACCGTGTAAATGCCTGGTGCCCTCGTTGACGGAACCTCACCCCACCACCAACAGCGCACCATTTCACCACATCGAGTAAGATCGTTCCTATGGTATTTCGCTTACTTGAACCTGGATGTCGCTGTGATCCTGGCCTACTACTAATCAACCACGAGCACTATCCGAGGCATGGTGCCGACTTTATTCAGCTATTGGTGAATTCCTACGACCTGTCATTATCTCCGGTATGATTCGGAGACATACTAGTGCCCCGACTCTGTGCCTCTCCTCATACTCCTTGCTAGCCCACTCCGGTATGTCCTGAAAGCGGCCAAAGAGAATAGGACGGATCGCCTCAATCTCCGTGCTGTCGGTAACGGTCTGGATCTTCCCCTCGCCGATGACGCTTGTCCATTCAAATGGATTCTTAACTGATGAGTTGTCGATCTGAAAAGACACGTGAGGGTTCTTCTTCGCCATCAAGGTTTTTTTCCCCGGGGTCGTTAGACAGTAGATCGAGCTCTTCAACCACACGTAGCCTAGCGGTACCAGGTACCGCTGACCATCGGCATCGAGGCCAATACGAATGATACGCTCAGAATTGAGCAATTCCTCTATGTCTTGCGGTGAGATCTCTACCGAAGCCATGTGGTACACCTCTATCCGTAAGACTATTGAATTCTGGGTCGCCATCCCCAACCATGCAAAAACCCACGCTTATGAATGCCTAATCTGCTCAGCCTTTGTAGTGATTAAACATGGCGACCAACAGTATCACTTCAGGATGGGCTTCGTACAGTTTAGGCAGGACCAGACGGATGCGTGATCGGTAGACGGAGAGTTTCTCCAGCAACGGTCGCAGGTCGTCCACTTTGTCCCATTGGAGTTTATTCAAATCCAGGACCAGTCTACTTTTGCTTCGCGCCAGAGAATCCTGGATTCGCTGCGCCAATCCTTCGGCATTAGCACCCGAAAGAACACCCTCCAGGCGCAACCATACCTGCTTTTTTGCGTGCTGTAGGTCGACGTCGATGGAGAGATTCGGAATCGAGATTTTGTATGGTATTTCCTCCCAGAGATCAAATGCGTGCCAGCTCTTGCTGGGCAGACGATAGGTCGTCCGCACTAGCCTGGGATGCTGAAATAGATCGAATTTGAGCGTGAACGCCGTCCATGACGCAGCACCCACGGCCAGCACGGACTTGATCCGCTCTACCATTGTCGGATTGCCTAGCTCCGCGTGGATGCGTTGCTGCAGATCCCGAGTGAAACGACGGATCTTTCCATTCGGCCCGAAAAGGCTGGCCGCAAGAAATACGGGATAGGCGCCCCGAAGTTCCCGAGCGTAATACTTCGCCTTCTCACGTAGAAAGGGGTTTGGGGAATCCTTGAGCTTCAGATATCCAAGCAGCCGCGTTTCCAGGATTCGGATGATGCTTGGGCCGAGCCTCTGAAAATCCTCTTTGAAACACCAGTCCTGTATCTTCTCCACCTGCTCGGGCGACAACGTAGGGTGTTTGAT
>JABIQT010000676.1 GCA_018667995.1 Candidatus Latescibacterota bacterium | reverse complement strand
GCATTCTCATTTCCGGGCCTATCTCCATGCCCAACTGGCCTTGCGAAACACCATTCGTAAGCAGCGCATGATGTACGGCCTCGGCACAACTCGTAGGGAGACCGTCACGGCCCTTGGGGTCCCAGGGATTCAGTTCGTCCACCTTGGCGGTGACTTCGACGGTACTGATTCGTGCATAGGGACCGACAAAGATCGTCTTGCCGGCCCGGGTAATGACCAACGCCCCGGGTTTGGATAAATTGCTGATCCAGACGATAATCTGGAATCCGCAGAAGTATCTGGTCTGATCGCGTGACGTCAGAATCACCGCGTCCAGGTTCTGTTCCTCCATGGTACGTGTCAGGTTTCGAATGCGCGATTCGTACTCTTCAGCAGGGAATTCGAGCAATAGGGGATCGGACATGCCAGACTCCGCCAGGAAGATGGTCAGTGAGCGACGGAACCATCTTCCTGGAAACTACCATTAAAAGAAGGTGGTTCGTAAGGGATCTTCTTCAGCACAGATTCATCAATCTCCACTCCTATTCCAGGTCGATCCGGAACCGTGCGGTAGCCATTCTCTACTTTAAATGATTCCTCCACGATTTCTGCGAGAATACCTTCATGGGGATTGGCTTCCGTGTGGGTATAGTTGGGAATGGCCATACCCAGATGTGCAAACGCGGCATTGTTTACCGGGCTGCCCATGAGATGGGGAAAGATGCCGACGAATGCGGGTTCGGCGATGCTCGCGATTTTCTTAACCTGCGTGAAACCACCGGCAAGGGAAAGATCTGGACGGATGAGACTCACTATCTTACGGTCGATCAGATCTTTGAACTGAAACGTATTGTAAAAGCGTTCACCAGTAGCCATTGGTAGATCGATGTGCCGGGCAATATACTCGAGCGCCTCGATGCTCTCCGGCGCTAGTGGATCCTCGTAGTAGAGAATCTTGAAGGGCCTGAGCTCTGTAGCAAGCATGATGGCGGCATCGGGGTTTAGATTCCTGTGTATTTCAAGGCCAAGATCGATATCGTCACCCACGGCTTCACGGACCGTTCCCACCATGGACACAGCCTCGGATACCAAGGCTGTACTTGTCTTCTGCTCAAAGCCTTGGAAAAAGGGCGTCATGCGTAACGATGTGAATCCGTCAGCGACCCCTTTCCTTGCACTCTCCGCCAATGCTTCCAATGATCCTCCCGATACATTGGTAAAGACTTTCACCCTATCTCGGCACTTACCCCCTAACATCTGGTAAACCGGTAGATTGACCGACTTTGCGAGGATATCCCAGAGCGCAATGTCGATGGCACTCATCGCCGCGCTGAGGACGGCGCCCATGAAGTGCGTATTCCGAGATACAACCTGGAAATGATGCTCCATACGTGCTGGATCTTTCCCAACGTAGTAAGTCTCAAGTTCCTGTAGGGCGTGATACACGGTCTTGTGGTGTGCCCATAATCCAGCCTCGCCATTACCGATGAGGCCCTCGTCCGTGTAGACGCGAACCAGCAGATATCGGCCAGCCAGGAATGGCTTTATATGCGTGATCTTCATGCTCGCTCCCTATGTTTGTTCCACATTGCCGGAGATGCTTTCGGTCCGCTCGAAGCGTATGGGTGGCCCCTCATCGGCGGCCACGCCTTGCAAGTCATTTCCAACCAATCCCTCGATGTCTTCGAAACAGAAAGCACTCTTCCAGCCATCCGTCACGATATTATCCCAGACCACCTCTATATTCGATAGGCGGAGATTACGAGCGTGCTTGAAGGTTAATGCGTCTCCCCCTCGGTTGAAAGGCGCCTCAGGATCGTCGAACAGAGTCAGTTTTATATTCTCCATCGTGATGCCATCCAATGAGCTGTCCGGATGGCCGGCGATTTCACAGGGCCCAGCCCCTCTGGCGATGATATTCTTGAGGAGCACATTTCGTATGGTGCCCGCGGACGGTTCGTCGGCCCCCTCCATCTCCGGGTGCATTTCACTTCGCTGCTTGACAAGGAAGTGCAAGGGATCACCGTTTCCCCACCAGAACCAGTCGTAGCGTCTGCAATTAATAACCATGTTCGAAATGACGATGTCACTTACATAGCCGCCATCAAATTCCATGAAGGCTATCCCGCGGTTAGAATCCGTGATGATACAGTTGTCGATTGTGACGTTACGAACACAATTCTTGATGCCGTCACAGAATTTCAGGGCACTGGAAGCGGAACTCAGTCTACAGTTCGTCACCGTAATGTTCTCGCAGGGCAGAGCAGGACCGTAGATGTCGCTGGAATAGAATACCAGGGCATCGTCGCCGGTTTCTATGGTACAGTTTGCGATACGCACATCCTTGCAGCCGTCAGGATCGATTCCGTCCGCCCAGACTCCGGCTTCCCTACTGGTACGAACGTATACACCTTCTATGGTAAGTCTCTCGCACGCATAGGGATGGATTGTCCATGAGGGAGAATCGATGAATGACAGGTCCCGAATTACGACGTCCTTGCACCGAATGAGATGCACCAGATTTCCTATACTGTTTTCCGTAGGAAAGGCCCGCATGAGCGGTTTACCAAGGGCCTCCATTTGGCGCTGATTGTCGAGAATGTATCGGTCGTCGTGATCGCTCAATCGCCAGTCATACTCGGCTTGCCCGTCGATAATTCCACGTCCCTCGAGTGTGATATTCTGGATGTCTTCTCCGTAGAAGAGTGCTTTCACCGAATAATCGCCCGCATTCTTTGATGAATAAACCGTCGCGCCGGCTTCCACGAAAATTCGGACGTGGGTTTTCAGGTGGAGAGTACCGGTTGTATAGGCTCCCGGGGGAAAATAGACCATGCCCCCACCGGCCGCACAGCAGGCGTCTATAGTCTCCTGAATGGCTGATTGTGCGGAATCTGATTTCTGACCCGTGGCTCCAAAGTCGCAAACATTAAACGTATTCATGTGGGGTGTTTTCTGATCCAGAGTACGTTTCGGCTCCAGGATCCGTTAGGTAATGGAAGTGATCTGAATGACGTACACCGACGAACTGTCTTACCTATCGCTGATATCGCTATCCGTAGGCCCCGTGCGGAAGAAAGCCCAGCAATCGTTTTAGCCGGGGATCTGCGTCCTGATGTACATGCTCCGGCATTTCGTAGTTCATGAAGGGATAATACATGTGCCCTATGATTCGGCGGGCATAGGTCACCTGCGTAATGTAACGGGTGCGCTGTCCCATATTCTTCCCACCTCGGTGCCACACCTGATTGTTAAACATGACTACACTTCCGGCCTTTCCGAAGTTTGGTGCGACAGTTGATTCCCAGGGAGTACCAGAAATGTCATCCGGAGGCGGTTGGCCGAAGAGGTGAGATCCTGGTATCACCTCAGTGCCGTCGTGTTCCTCTTTCGTGACGTCGGTGAGGTAATAGTTGGCGGTGAAAAATAGTACGGGTAGATGGATATTGTCGGGTGGTTTTCCATCGTTTACCACGTAGTGTGGCGCATCGTCCTGATGCCATGTTGTTATTCCCGAACCGGGATGGGACAGGAATGAATTGTTGTGGATCACATGGCAGTCGGGCGAGACGAGAGCCTCAGCAAAGTCGGCAATAGGATCCAGATCAAAGAGCCTCAGATTGGCGGTGCTCTGCTCGAACATGCGGCTTACCAGTTGGAGGGCGGGATCATGAGGTTCCTCAAGTTTTTCCAGGGCACGGTCGAGATCATTCTTCAATTCCTCGCACCAGCTGAGTGGCAACACCTGCTCAAGGAATAGGTAGCCCTGGCGATGGAAGGTAGCGACCCATTCTTGAATCCTATTTTCGTCGGCATCTATCAAAGACCGACGTTCTTCGAACGCAGCCATATGTCCCATAACCTCCGGAAGTAAAACTGACAATAGGTGCGAGAGATCCCAGATGCTGGTACAGCTTGCCTGGTTCCGTGGCCGTGTCTACACGCCAAGAAGATTCTTGAGATTTTTATCAGATTTGTCGAGTATCGATGGTGGCACGGGTACGCGGTTGTATTCACCAAAGCGTCGATGGGCCCAACTAGCAGCGTATTGAGACTGAAATACGTAACGGGTCCGGTCTGAACTGACGGGCGCACCTCTATGCCAGCATTGGTTGTTTTGCAGATACACGTCACCGGCCTTGCACATCATTGACACTGGGCCCTTTCCTTCAAAACTCGGGTCTTCCTGGCTGTTGGGGTGTCGTCCTGAATATTGACTGCCTGGTACGAATTGGGTTGGACCGTCCTCAACAGTTTCGATATCGCTCAAAGCCATCTGTATGGTAAACCATTGCACAGGCATTTGAATACGCGCATCGTGACGTGGTACATTATCGGGCAAAGGAAATTCGACTCGGTCATCTACATGCCAAACGGCTATGGCTTTACCCTTCGGATTCCGAATCACATTCTGTCCACAGAACTTGCAGTCCTCTCCAACAATGGACTGTGCCAAGCTCAGAATGGGCTCACGCATGAGCATCTCTACAAATACTACGTCCAATTCGAGCGTATTCCGCAATACGAAGCCATCTGCTCCGTCGCCGGAGGCGCTGGTGTATTTCGTTTTGGACAGCACTGGATCGGCGAAACACCTGTCGGTCACTTCTCTAAGTGCTGATACTTCGCCCGAACTGAGGACGTTGGGAATCAATGCGAAACCATCACGGTGGAACGCCTCCAGCACCTCTTTTTGTGCCGAATCGTCCAGAGTCTGGCCTTTCTGGATCTTTCCGGAAATCATCTCGGTTCTCCTACTTTTGAATAAGGTTGTTCAGCGGTCCGCTACTGTGCGAAGGATCCTATGTGCCTATACGAAAGACGACCGCCTTCGCCCGTCTCTCGTCCATGTATATGTCAGCAGGTGGCACTGGAATAGGGTGATGTTTGACTATGCCGTCAAGTACAAACCGAAACTACTGGGATTTCCGGATGGATCCATCATGCTTTTCTGATATCAGAGAGGAATCTCATCCCATCGGGATTCGACACCTCAGTTTTCAAAAATAGGCGATTCTAGCCTGCGTGTTCGTTATAGTGTATGGAGCAATATGAGAATCATGACCACATTAGCTATAATGTCAAACCAATTTGGCGCTCCGGCTGTGATATTAGATGAACTTAGGAATTCGGCGGAGATTGCCCCGATTCACACTATTTCAAGCGTCCCATACATTCCTGCGGCGTCTACCATTGTCACCTAGTTACGGAGCGCTCCATGATCCAAAAATTCGGTTTCGATTTTGCCGATTTCTACGTTGCATTCTCGGATCTGCGATTCGCTTTTCGAATCGTGACTTTCGAGAACGTATTTGGAATTGATCCTGATAGGGTCGCCGTTACTGGTGTGTCGCGGGGAATCCGAGTGGAGGCGGATGGATTACGCTATGCGGGCGGCCAGCGTAAAGAGGAGGGCAGTTTCTCCGCCGAATTGCGGCGTGAGGGAGACACGTTGACATTTCAGGCCACAGGCCGGCACCAGCACGATATAAAAGGACTCTCAATCCTTATTCGGGATCTGGCCAAGCCCGTGGCCGAAGCAGATGAAAAGATCACTTGCTGGCCCAGTTCGGATCTGAGTACGACCGCATATCCAGAGATCGAAACAGAGACTGGTCGCGTGGCGGTCTTGCCGGATTCGGCGGCGCCGCGGTATCGCCGGTGGTGTGTATATCGGGAGTATTCCGGTAATCATGTCTTCAATCTTTCCGAAGACAATGGAAGCCAGGTTAGATCTGCAACCATGTCTGGTTCGAAATGGCGACTTCTGCTGCCTGGAGATTCGGAGGGCGCAAAGGATCTGTGGTACGGCATGCTGGAACGGGATATCGGCCTGCAAGCATGGAGTGATCGTCCGGATGTGCCTTGTTGGTTTCGCCAGATAAGCCTTGTCCTGAACATGCACTGCGAAGGGTGGAGCGGATACGTATTCAATACTTTTGAGCGACAGCTTCAGATTCTGAAATGGATTGCTGAGCGCATAGACGGCCGGCAGGTTCTGCTCTATCTGCCTGGTTGGGACGGCCGATATTATTGGAACTACCCGATATACGAACCTTCCGAGGCTTGTGGAGGCGCGGCTGCGCTTCACCGGCTGGTGGACGGGGCCCACAAGCTTGGTATGCACGTCGCCCCGATGTTCGGGGCCGTCGCATCAAACTACACCAATACGCGAACGCTGCACCTGGAGCCCGCCGTATCCCGAATGCAACTCGGGATGCCGGAAATCTGTGATTGGACAGACTGGGATGAGGATCTGTCGACGGAACCAATCTGGCAGGCTCTGAATCTGGGGGAAGTAACCTTCCGACAGCACATGCTGAATCGGATTTCTTGGGTCACCGATACATTTGGTACGGATGGGGCCATGCTTGATATCAGCGGATGGATGCCTCGAGATCCCGAGAATGACTTGCTGGACGGGCTATCTCGCCTCATCGAGTCGCTGCACAACCGCTATGAGGAGTATCTCATTTTCGGTGAGAATGGGTGTGATCTCCATCTGCCACTATTTCCTCTGTTTCAGCACGGCGCTCATCTTCCTCATGATCATCCGTTTCACAGATACTGCCGCAGTGCCTATCATCTCTACTGCGGCGCACCGGGTCAGGGCTCCACAGGCGTATATGAATCGGGTCACAATCCGTTTGTTCCGCCCGAGGTGGATTTAGCCGCCATTCCCACACTGGCGATCGTTCAAGACACATTGCCCGAACACCAGGCTGAATTAGAGGCTGCGCTCGTGACGTCAAAGGAGTGGGCAGAGCGCTGGCTATAGCACGGTATCATGCATAGCAATTCAATCGTCAACAGCTTGCCCGCTAATCCCACAAAGTGGAACGCTTGCCCCCTCGGTCTATAATACGATTCAGGGCCAGGAGGTTCTGCATCAGATGCCTCGGGTGGTGGTAATTCTCCTTGCGACTGACATGCGGCGTAAAGGTGACCTTACGGTCGCCACTGGTCTGATAATGAGGGAGGCCGCGGCCATGCAGGCAGAATCGGTCCTGTACGTATTGGTACATCTTCCCGAACCATTGAACAGCCCAGGGATCGTCTGTATGTTCGATGAGAATTAACGTACCGATAAGTACCTCCTCCTGAGCCCATAGCACCTTGTCGAATACGTAGGATCCGTGCACTTTCATGGCTCGGAACACCCCACCGTACACATCGTCCCAGGCAGTCTCCACATGCCGTTTGAATCGTTCTGCCACCAGATCGAATAAGGTTTTGTCTTTGAGTCGGATGGCTTCATGAAGCATCATCCATAGCGTTTCCATGGCGTGGCCGAGATAAATAAAATCCTCATTCTCGTCATCCGGTCGCTCATAGTCGTGGGTGAGTGCCTCGTTGGTGAGACCGTACTCGGGATTCCAGAATCGGTCTAATATATTCTCTCTAACGTGCCCTGCCAGTTTCTCAAGCTCTTCGTCATTATCCTGGGACAGAATCTGTGTGAGAATGAGAATCAACACCATGTGGCTTCCAAGCGTTCTCATCCCGGGGTAGGACCGAGGCACATATCCTTCGTCGATGTCCCGGTTGGGATTTTCCAGGGTGGCAAGCATCTGCTGGAGTGTCTCTTTGGATAAGTCGAGGCTTTCTCGATCACCCGTCGCGCGATGGTATTCCTGCAGACCCTCCGCGATGAACAGACCGGTGTACCCACGATCATCCACCGCACTCTTCGCACTTCCATCTTTTGCTAGTGTACCATACCATCCGCCGTTCCCATCATGACCATGATTGCAGATGAGGTCTTTGACTTTTCTGGCAATTTCGAGATACTGGTCCCCGCCAAAATTGTTGTATAGAAAGGAGTAGACCCACAGTCCTCGCCCCTGGTACCACATGTTCTTGTCTGTATTGGCGAGCGTGCCGTCGTGGTCCAATGTGCACATGAAGCCACCGATTTCGTGGTCGATGGCGTAGCGGTCGCAGAAGGGAAGGTACCGATCAAAAAGATCTGCGTGGTATTTGTCTCGAAGGGATTCTAACGACATACCTGCAAGTTCTGTGGGTCTGCCTCTGTGGATCATGTGATTTGCTCCAGTAGGAATTCGGCGCCTTTCTGATACCAGGCGCGGCCGCAGCTGTGGCCGGGGTCGTCGGTGCAATAGAAGTCGACGGCTCCTTGCCTGATATCTCTTTGCTTCCGCTCTTGCTGTATATCAACGAATAGTTGGCAGCAACTTGCGGTATTGACGCGATCGTCGCCATGGCCAATTACAAGGAATACGGCGCGTTCCGCAAGATTTGCTGCCTGTGTGGATAGGTTCAGCAAAGCCATGTCCTGCCTTTCTCGGTCTCGTCTGAATTCATCCAGATCACGCCAGTCCGTCACTGGAGCAAAGCCAGCACCTGCCCTGATTCTGGCATCTGCAGCTAGAAGCCTCAGCGCCATATAGCCCCCCCGCGAGGTGCCGCAGACGACGATTCGGTCGGAGGTCGCCAGTCCGCGATCCAGACAATAATCGATGACGGCTCTACCACGATCTACGAAAAGCTGGAACGGATCCTCGCCTGCTACGAGCGCGTTCCGCATACCGGTTATGCCTTCGCCGTGTTCATCCACCTGGTCGCCGTGATTCGGCAAATCGAAGCTCAATGCGGCGTGTCCGTGAGACACGAACTCTTGCGCCACTAGAGAGAACCGATCGGCTGTCAGGCTCGATTGTTTTTCGCCCGCAAACGAAAGCAACAGAGCCCTCTCACCATCAGGCTTGGGAGCATTAGGCGTATGAAATCGTACGTCGATGGAATCATCGCCGTGCGGTATGCTGAATTCGGAGGAATGATGAGAGATGTTAAACACGATTCTGTTCTATAAGCGTGAAGACGCGATCGTCAAATATAAAGGTATCGTGAGCTTCCGACCAGTGGGCACCACCGATGACCATAAGTTTTCCGTGCAAAGATGCGGCGGCGCCCCAGGATTGATCGGTAGGCAGGTCTGGACCAGAAGACCACGTTTCGTTTTCCGGTTGGAAAAAGAACGTCTTACTACTTTTGTATCCTCCCAGGATCCATACAGCGTTGCCGTGAGCGTCCATCAAAGGTGCCTGTGGGAGATATATGGGCTGCGGTAAATCTGTGCGCCAATGTTTCGACATGGGGTCATAGGCAAAGAACCCTTCCGGGCCGCAGACGTATAGCATTTCATGCAGGACACAGCCTGCAAACTGTCGCATGGGTACGGGGAGATCCGGCTCCTGGCGCCAGTATGGCTCGTCCAACCCCATACTCTCCATAGAAGCAAGTGTAACTTCATTCTCGTCCGCACCTCCTGCGGCGTAGACTCGGCCACATACGGTAGCCACTACGGGCTCGATGCGAGGCACTCCCATATTCGGTCCTTCGTCCCAACAGTTCTTCGCCGGAGTATACCTGAGTATGGTGTTCAGGGGTGTTCGCTCGCCATAGGGATCTTCGGGATGCTTCATGTTTGCCGCCCCGCCAACGACCCAGACAGAATCTCCAAGCACAGCGATTCCACTGTAACATCGGGCGGACGGCATAGTCGTAGCTACCGTCCAGTTTGGACTGTAGGTGTTGTCACATCCGAGCAGTTCGTCAAATACATGCATTTGCGCAGGATAACCGTGATAGTGGGTCAATCCGCCGGCTATGTAAAGGGTCTGCTCATGGGAGGTCGCGAAGATGTCGTGATTGCCGCTTGGCAGTCTGGCTGTTTGGCGCCAACGTGAAGTGGCATGGCCACTGGAGGTCATTCGACAGCGGAGGTATCCGTCCGAGACGAACCAGATGTTACCGAATCCATCTGTGTGTACGAATTCGACAGGTGCGGATGACAGAGGATCGGGGATGATGGGTGTATAGTGCGAAACGCCGTCCGATGAGATGTCAAGCTCTGCTACCTGGCCTGAGTCCATGCCAGCCATGAGCCGACCTTCTGGTGAAAGGTCCACCGAGGCTATCTGGTTCACACTTAGCCCAACAGCGCTGAATGCGACCCAATCGAGCGAGGACGACCTGGGGTCGTGGCGTACGAGACAAGTTTCGCCCCAAAACCAGATGAATCCCCAATGATCAGCGATTATTCCCTTCCAAGCAATATCAGAGTAGGCTGCCGGTACTTCAACACGTTGCCAGGTATCGGTGGCCGTTGCAGGAATAACCTGTATTATCTCCGGATTCTGAGTAGCAAGCCCCCAGAAGTTACCATGCTGGTCACGAGCAATGGACTCCATGAGATCCAGAGTGTCGTTCGCAATAAGAGGGTCTGCCACGAGCGATGTCCTCTCCCCTGTACCTGTCGAGACTGCACCTTGTGATTTCGCATTGCCAGGTGCCTGCCCGCGCACGGTTCTTGAGAAGATGTTTTCTCCGAGGCGATAGTGGAGTGTTTCATCGGGACCGCATCCCAGACTGCTACATGGTCCTTCATGCACCAGATGTATCGAGGCATCGATAGCCAGGCACAGACCGGTATGAGGCATTGCCAACCACAACCGCTCCGCCGTATCTCCATAGCAGGCTACAGGAATCTCCGCAATGGGACCGAAAGTGACTACCTTCATCAGATCTTCTGCTCCTAATTGCTATAAGCGCAATTTGCGGCTCTGCTCGCGAAAGATGAAGATAGACGATCAGCGTAGTAGCTTCCATGGATATGTGCGCTCGAGCCAATCAAATGCGCAAAAAAAACCGCCGTGCTGGAAAGCACGGCGGTTTTCTTCTTATGGCAGGGACATTGTCCGACATCATGATATGGGTTACCACTAAAAACGAGCCAGGATGTCGGAGGGATGTCGAAGCATCTCCCGATCGCAGGCATGACGCCTGTCCAGATCAATTCCCCTTTGTGCACACAGCTTGCGCAACTTGTTCATTGCCCCGCCGATGTGCTTGCCGTTGCGGCATATTCCGAAAAGATGCTGGCTTACGACCCTCCGGGATATGCCAATGATTGCCGAGATCTCCTGCTGAGTCTTGCCGTACAGAAAATACAATATCACGACCTCAGTCTGCTTCTGCGTTAAGAACTCTGACAGGAATCCGTAAACTTGATCGGCCAGATCCGAAACTCGATCTTCGCGATCGTATCGATCCTCCTGGTCCCTTCCCGTTTCGAACCAGATACCTGATTCGTTTGAGAATTGCTCCAGGGCGAACTGTTCCAACTGTATTTCCCAAAACTCTGGATTAAACATTGAGTGGCCTTCCCCCGGTTAAAACACTGATAATTTCGGACATTAAAAAAACCGCGTGATTTGCGTCCCGCGGCTCCGGAGGGGAAAATTGAGGCAGCACTCCTTAATATACTATCAGGCGCTGCACCAACACTCCGGAGACGGGAATTCGAGTCCATTTGAACCCTTGACTTGAAGCTTGGCATTACTTACTGCCGGGACTCTTGGGCAATAGAAGAGATTCATTGCCATCGTGCCGCCTCCTTTCCGTGCGTTAATCTGGAATTCGAAAATCGCACATATGGTGTGTTGCATGCAGACGAATTGTGTGAATGAAAATGAATTGAACCGCGTGTGCGTGAGATTCGACATACACATGCGCGGATGCACTTTAAGCTACTAAAGATACTTTTTTTTTGGGATTTTCAAAGTAAAAATCATTGAGGATAGTTTATTGCGCACACCAATGACAAGTTCGGGGACTTGTATGTCGACTGATTTAGAATCGGTAGGATGCCGAAAAGCGGTGACTGTTTCCTAGCACGCCGTAGGGGACGAAGGCGTAATCCAAGCCAATTCTTTGAAATTTAATGCCTGCTCCACCTGTCATACCGCGATCCAACTCGTTGGCTGAATTGTATCCCGCTCGGAGTGCGAGAACATCGAGCAGTACGAATTCGCCTCCAGCATTGACACGAAACCTGTTATCTATGGGTTTTCCTATATCCACGGAGATTGTGGCCATATCGAGATACGTAAATGCGGCGCCAAACTTATAAATGAGGGGTAGCTTGTCGCTCTCTGTTACAAACTTCAGACCGGATCCAATATTCTGAATGGTCGCGCCTAAGGTCAGTCCGCGAAGTGGTGTTGAGAGTTTGGCTCCTGCATCAAAAGCCGTGGTAGTGGCACTCTTCTCGGCGATCTCAGAACGGATTCGCTTCACCGACGCTCCCAGGGAGAGGTATTGGGTGAATTGATGCCCATAGGAGAATACGAAAGATAGGTCCCTGGCTGTAAATGTGTTACCAGACGCCCCCAATGGATCACTGAACGTGGTGACGGAGATATCGTCCATCCACAGGAAACTGAGTCCAAAGGCAAAGGCCGATTCGTTGCTGTCTGCGTAGGCGATACCTAGAAACTCGTAATTGATGCCCTGAAACCACTTATTGTGCATTACTGAGACTTGGGTGCCGTTGAAGCCCGTAAGCCCAGCTGGATTCCAGTACATGCTGTTCGCGTCACTGGACAGTGCGGTATAGGCACCACCCATGCCAATGGGGCGAGCACCGATGCCTATCTTAAGAAATTGAGCACTGGCTGTGCCGGCTTGACTGGCTGGTTGCGCCACCGAGATTCCGGCAATGCCCAGCACTGCGATTATTATTAGCGTGTATTTCATAAGTGCCCGCTCATACGATTGCCCGATTAAACCAGGCTCCGAAGTCTTCACACGTTAGACGTAGGGCTCTGAATTCTAAATGCCCTCATGTTCTTCCTACGGGATAGAAGTTCGAGTTGCCTCTTCGCCTTCTCCATACCTGAATCCTTTTGGAGAACGGCTTTGAACCAATGTTCTGCCTTAGCGGATCGCCCGGACTCCGATGCGGTTACACCAAGATTATACATGGTTATGGTCTCGCCCGGAGCTCTAATATTGGCCTGCTCAAAGGCAAGGTAGGCAGCTTCCAGATCGTTCGCACGATCGTATATGACACCGAGTTGAAAGTGAGGTAAAGGTTTGTCCGGCAGATCGGACGTGATATCGCGAAATTCCGCGATGCCTTCCTTGAACCTTCGAAACGAAATATAATAGTCAGCAAGTGCGCGGACAAGATACGGTTCTTCCGGCGCTATTCGGACAGATAGTCTGAGGGCTTCGGAGTACAAATAGTGCAGCTCGTCAGTACCAAAGGTCAGATCCCGCGGCACCTTCCTTTCGAGTGTTTGATCGGAATCTCTGTCTCGCACTGTCAGAGCGAGATTTCCGTCCTTCTCAATAAGATATTCGACAAACAGATTGGTGTGCGTCAGAAGTAATCCCTTGGTCAACGGCGCAAAGAGCTCTGAGAGCTGATCGGCGGTTGCGGTGTCCTGATCCCCGGATCTGACGGTGACCTTGAACGATCGTGTTGCGGTTGAGGCAAGAACCCGTCCGCCATTGG
>JABIQT010000537.1 GCA_018667995.1 Candidatus Latescibacterota bacterium | reverse complement strand
AGGTCGGCAGATTACGCCGTTAGGGTTGGGCGTCCTGGCTTCACTCACACCTGAAAAGCATGACATACGGCTGCACGACGAGAATGTCTCAGATTACGTATATCGAGACGACGTGGATCTGGTCGGGCTGAGCGTAATGACAGCCCGTGCCACCCGGGCTTACGAGATAGCCGACGAATACCGCAAACGCGGTGTTCCGGTGGTTTTCGGCGGTTCCCACCCGACGCTGCTGCCAGACGAGTCCATGACACATGCTGATTCTATAGTGATGGGCGAAGCGGAACTCACATGGCCTCAACTGCTTGAGGACGTAGAGAATAACAAACTCCAGCAAGTCTACAAATCTCCGCGATGGGTCGATATGGACGAGGTACCTATACCCCGCCGAGACTTGATCAGTGCAAAAGCTACTTTTGGTGCGACGTCCATTCAGGCTACACGCGGATGCCCATTCGATTGTAATTTCTGTACCGTGACGAAGTTCTTTGGTGGCAGCTATCGGTACAGATCCGTAGACCTGGTGATTGAGGAAATCGAGCAGGAGATCGCGAAGGGCGTCTCTAAGTTCTTCTTCGTAGACGACAACATAATAGCGAACAGGCGTTATGCTCGACAGCTGTTCGAAAGACTGATTCCTTACAATATTAAGTGGGGAGGTCAGGCATCCATTACCGCTGCCAAGGATCCCGAAGTACTTCGTCTGGCTGCTGAAAGCGGATGTATGGCCCTGTTTGTCGGCATCGAGTCGATATCCAAGGAGACCCTGCACAACGCCCATAAAGACTTCAATAATCCCGACAACTATGCCGAGAGCTTCCAGAAATATCATGACAACGGAATAACGATTCTGGCGGGCATGATTTTCGGCTTCGATACGGACGACGCCAGTGTTTTCGAGCGTACCGTGGAGTTTCTTGTTCAGCACAAGATAGGATTAGCCAACTTTGGAATCCTTACACCACTCCCGGGTACCGAGGTATACAACACACTTAAAGAAGAAGATCGGATCTTTGAGAAGGACTGGTCCAAGTACTCAGCGTCTCAGGTGACATTTCATCCCAAAATGATGTCGGCCGAGCAGCTGAAAGAGGGACATATCTGGGCGAAGAAGGAGTTCTACTCAATCTCATCATTGGCCAAGCGATACTGGGCCAATCGGCATCACCCATTCTTCTATCTTGGTATGAACTACTACTATCACTTGAACGCCAAGCATGCGCACCGCGATCTTCCTAAACATCTGTCCGAGACTCAGGCAGCATTGGTCGCGGACGCCAAACGCCGTGAAAGCATGTCGGATGAAGAAGCTGTGATTCAAACACTCGTAGATAACTGCAACCCGGGTTAGTTCGCCCGCTGTTGTCGTTGAGTTGCCTACAAAACAAAAACCTCCGTTGCATATCACGGAGGTTTTTGTTTTGTAGGCAACTGGTACTGACCGCCACAGTCAGCCGGCACAAGTCCTGAACAATGATTCCACGCGCAACGTCAGATCATCTATCTCAGTCTGCGTCCAGACCAACTGCAAACGCTGATACGCCGCTTTCTTCGATGCTTCATTGCCCATCATTAGCGCCTGAAGCAGGGCAAGCGCTGCTTCGGAACCAACTCTGGTCTTCTCGTGAATATCCGCTAAAGAGGATCGGGTCATCTTGTCTCCTTCAGTATCCAACTCTTTTCGCTCAAGTACTATATTTATAGTAGCAAATTCCATGCCTCTCCAAGACACAATCTGGGATGCATGAGATCCCCATCAAAGATTCTCCGGAAGATTATCGGGCGCCGCACTGAATTATGGGGCGTCTGCCGAGTTGGGGCCTTCTTATGATTATATCCCGCTTGGCTGCTGCCCCAGTAGTATCACCACCGGAGAATCAACGAAGTACGAAAATCCTTTCGGCACTATGATATCTTTTTCACATAGACAAGATCGATAGCACGGTGACACCGTGCTATCGATCAATCAAATCACTGAATACGAGTAGTGAGCCGACGACATTTCGCACAGGCAATGCGCAAGACCATTGACGAAGCCGACACGCGGAGTACATCGGAGTGTCGACCTTACTGCGCACCGGACGACGGTCCAGACCGAGGCTCCAACCCGCCTGCCCACCTATCTGACACTTACCTATATTTTCCTTATCCAGTCTGTCTATTTGGCTCTGCAGATATGGACTCGGGCACCGGCCTGGTAGCTATATGCATTACCAGAATGCTCGGAACTCTATTGATGGGGGTTTGGGCCAATTATCCGATGGCTCTTAGTGCTCGGGATGCGCACAAGATGGTTTCTGTCTATACCATCTGTCCGGGT
>JABIQT010000343.1 GCA_018667995.1 Candidatus Latescibacterota bacterium | reverse complement strand
GACCGTTACTGAAGACCCGTGTTGTTGGCGGTTCACATCCGGTGCGTATGGTTAATCGCGCCGCCACACAGACGGGGCAGGTAGAGTAGGCATTGGAAAATGAGAATCCACGCCGAACCAGTCGATCCATGTTAGGGGTGTATATCAAGTCGTTTCCGAGCGCCGAGATAGTGTCAAATCTTTGCTGGTCCGTCATAATATAGAGGACATTGGGTCTGGACATGAGGCGTGCTCCAATAATGGATGAGGGGGCCACTTGATGTGCGTATCAGGATTTCCAGATGTGCCCTACGGCATCTAACTTTGCATCGCTCAAATAGCCATAGCGATTGATCCATACCCCGTGTGCATCGCTGTCTGCTACTATCTGAAATCTCCGGATAAAATCGTCATGAGGCCCATAGCCGTGCATTAATGGTGTCACGTGCATGCGGTCCCCCGCTTCAGCGCAGACTTGGGCTATTTTCCGTTCCTGACAATCGTTTGGAATGGGATGTGGTTCGTGCGGCTCTGGATATCCGAAATCAGAGATCCTGGTTGCCGTTATATGATCGCCAAGGTCGAACAGATGTGCCAATGCTCTCACGACGACCTCCTCGCTCAATCCTGGATTACTGGACATGAGTTGCCGGCCCCAGAATTCAACCATAACCGACCAGTGCATCGTGTACAACTTTGGTGATACCGCATCGCAGTACTTTGATATTTGTCCGAAATCGAGACCGGTCCAGAGCGTTAGCGGTGTCATAAAGGCGTTGGCGGAGAGCTCCTTATCCGGTCCACCATACATATCCAGGGACTCGCGCCAATGCTTCAATAGATCGAGGGAGAGCGCCGTCTTTAGCCGGAGCCATTCGATCACCACTGGAAATCTACGTAGAAGACCAATGCTCGCAGCTCGACCTCTGTCCGCGCCCGCAAATGCGCTCAGATCCTCGTTGGTGAGACTGCCATGGAGGTAGTCGTAGAAATCTCCAACGCCGGCACGAATTCGCTCAAAATCGAAGCCGTGGGCTCCGGCCCACGTTGCCACGTGCGGACCGAAATCCTGAAATGCCTCGTCCAGTTTGTAGCACGGGTATTCGGGCCAATCCGGCCTGAATCCAGTCACTTGAGGGTACCGATTCATAAGATCGCGTACATATGCTCTGTTGTAACCCCGGATGGCCTCACTCGCAAGACTGCCAGTTTCTGCCATTCGAACAGGTCGTGCTCCGCTCGGAAGTAAGGGGACATCGTCCTCAAGCAGACCGCTCGGGGTAGCAGCACCGGTTTGAAAATAGACTTTTAGACCCCGTTCTAAGGCCGCGTCTATAAACTGCTCAATTATCTCGCCATGCGTTTCGGTGAGTACTCCAGGTTTTCGGGGCTTATAGGGTGTATCGGAATAGTAAGATGCGTCAGGAACATAACTTGGCGCGCCCTTTACCCATAATCCGTATTTCCCCCATAGAGGACGGTCAAAAAGCCTGGGACTGCTGCCTGCGTCAGAAGGAGGCTGGTATGAGCCGATGCCTTCGTCGGAGGGGGCGGTCACGGTGGGATTTATCGCTACCGCTGTCGCATGGGCTCTCCGGGTGATATTATCGAGAACGCCATCGACGCGTTCATTGAGAATGAAATCAGTCATGACGGTGATTCCGAGAAATCGCGAATTCATAGGCATCCTTTGCCGTAAATTGATTGGTACAGGTCTATATTTACTGGGCACTCACGTCCTGTTGAGCCTCGATAAATGCCTCGGCGCGGGTGTTTTCCAATTCAGGATTGCAGATTTCGCGCAGTCGTCGCTCGAGATGAGCCGCTTTTGCAGGCTCCGCGTTATAGAGATCTGTTAACTCGTCAGGGTCATTCCGCAGGTCAAAGAGCTGGTGTGGCGCTTCAATGTGGTGGATGTATTTCCAGAATCCCTCGCGGACCATGAAAGAACTTGCCCGTGCGCCATGTCCATGGTACTCCGAAAACACAAGACGATCGGGCTCGTCTTCAGGTATATCCTGCAAAGGAATCCCTACCCAGTCTGCCGGGCGGCTGGCGCCACACGATCGAAACAAACTGGCCTGTATATCGTGCAGATCTATGGGCGTTGGATGGCGATGTCCACTTGAGAAATCTGGTCCGGATGCTATGCATGGTATCCGAACCGAATCCTCGTACAAGGAGCACTTCCACCAGAGCCCGAATTTGCCCAGCATTTCACCGTGATCTGAGGTATATATTACGTTCGTATCTTCGTAGCGGCCAGCGGCCCTAAGCGCAGTAATGAGGCGGCCAAGCTGGTAATCGACGAAGGATACGCATCCGAGGTATCCCCTCCTCAGGCCCCTTATCTGGTGTTCCTGGAACTGGCCTGTTTCAAAATGCGCCATCAGGTCACGCACGCGCGGATGCTGCGCAGACTCACATTCCGGGCCAAAAGATGGCAGGTCACCACCCTCCGGGTACAAATCCCAATACTGTTGCGGCGTGTAATGAGGAAAATGTGGATTGTTAATGTTGACCGTCATCCCCCAGGGCTGATCGAGAGCGCGGCCTGTGTTCTCCAACCAATTTATGGCGGCGTCAACGGTTTTACGATCCCCGATGGCGGTCTTTTCGTCGGGACCAAATCCGTCTGCACGTAGTGCGGCTCCCTTGCGGATGCACAGAGGATTACGACGATTTTCTATATCCCCGGGGACTCCGAATCCGCCCGCTCCCAGAAGCTCGGAGAATCCGAGCTCTTCTGGCGGGCAGTAGACGTGAGATTTACCTGCGTGGACGCTGTAGACTCCTTCTGCTCCGAGTTCGGCACCGTATGAAGTCAGATCTCGCGTGACGTTGGTTGCACAGTTGCTGTAAGTCTGAATCTGGTGAACTCTGCGCCCGGTCATAAAGGCGGAACGACAGGGCATACAAAGCGGAGAGGGGCAATAGGCGGTATAGGTGGTTCCCTGGTGTGCCAGATCCTCCATGTGTGGCGTCTGGAGG
>JABIQT010000630.1 GCA_018667995.1 Candidatus Latescibacterota bacterium | reverse complement strand
AGTGCCCTTCCTGGTGTCTCGCATAGGCCTCTTCGGCCTGACGCCGTTCCAATGGGCGGCGGATCCAGAACTCCTGACGAATGGGCTGTTTGCTGAGAAACAGCTGACGATAATAGAACGGTAGTGCCGTCAACACTCCGGGGCCTGGCGATACGGCGGTTGCCAGGTCGATGGTTTCTCCAACCCTGGTGCGCAGACCAGCCGTGCTACCACTCATACCTCGGGCGAAGAGTACTCCTTCGCTTTTCCTATACATGAGACGAATCAGGGCTCGCTGGCTGTGCCGTTTGATCTGCGTGATCTGGTCCCGGAAACGGGCGATCAGCTTCTTGCCCTCCTGAGTTCGAATATCCTGCCCCAGATGTGTGGCCGTGCGCGTCAACCAGTACGGGTTCATTGCCTCAGTCACGCTACGCATGCGATCTCTGATCAGGTCGATCCCATTGAGAAGTTCAAGCTCCATGCGTACGCGCTCGTTGGCGATTCGATCGATACTGTCCGTTAGGATTTCGGTGAGCGATTCCACCGGATCAATTTCCGAAGTCTCATCGTCAGTGGCGCCGGACTCGAGGTTGAACTGAATAAGGCGCACTACGTCTTCTGTTATCTCTAAGCACGAACGGAAGCATTCGGCAATTGGTGTGAGGCCCTCCTGAAGGGGAGCCAGTAAGTCCGTTTCTACCAGGTATTCTATCTGCCGCCTTAAGGAGATGCTGACGGTATCCAGCACTGCGAACTGGATCTTGTCTATGTGCTGAAACGCTTCCTCACTCAGTATATCAAGCGTTTCCGGCAGATCGGCGAGAGCCGGCAGTACGTCCTCTCGTAACTTTTGAATGAGCATCTGTATCTGTATCGGTTCGGGGGAGATCATCGGAGCCATTAAGACGTTGGCTTCATTTTTGTGCGTGGTGACATCAAAACCTTCGAGTGTTCTTTCAATCTGTCTCAGGGGATCGACAACTCTACTTTCACAGGAAATTCGAATTTCGTCCTGCACACGTGCCACAATAGTCTGAAGACGGTGCCGGAAGACCATCACTGATATGTCCATGGTCGTGAATGTGACCATCAGGTCCTGATTACGCGCCCATAGATCTGGTATGTCTTTGATTTCGGCCTGTAGCTGAGTTTTAGGTTTCGATATGCGGTAAAACTTGTTGATGCGATGGTTGACATCCGCCCGAACGATTTCTTCAGATGCGGCAGCAATTATCTGCCTGCTCTGCTGCAGCAATGTGGTGCCATAGCGTTCGAATCGATCATGGAGGACTGAGCCCATTGTTCCAAGCTGCGCAGACAAATCCTTACTACGTGACTCAATGTCCTTCTCCTCAAAACTATTGTCTCTGGCAAGAGATTCCAGGCCGCCGAGAGATGCGTATGTGGCGTTTACCCACTTTCTGATGTCCGACATGAGCTCATAGCTGGCAATACCTATTACCTCCATCTGTGCACTAACGGTCTTTAAGAGAAATCGGGAGACTAGTGACTCTAGCAGATGTCGCGACTTTACGTCCAAGGTAATCGGTTTCTTCGTGATGCTTCGCATCACGTTCTGGTACAGTTTGAGGAGGCGCACTCTCACGGGGTCCGCAAGGTCAGGCGCGAGTTCTTCAGCGCCCAGTATTACCGCTGAAATATCGGGACATGTACGAATAGACTGGTCCACTCCGTCAATCAACCGTTCCAGGGATGAAGCTAGCTGCTCCTTCTGTGTGGGCAGATGCACCGTTTGAAAGTGGAGCAGTTGCCGCCTTAGTTGAAACAGCGTGTCACTCTGGGAACCGCCAATGAACCGTGCGGCTCGCGCGGGCGGTAGGTCGTCGGTACGACGTCGTATGGTCTGAAATGTCTTGTCTACCAGCTTATTAAGGTCTTCGAGCCAAGTGAGGTGTACGGCATTTAAGGCGGTCATCTCAGATAGGGAGTGTACCTGAATATGCTTTTCGATCTCCCCATACGACCTCATCAGGTGGTTGTATAACGTTATGTGTGATCCGCTGGCGAGGTGATCGGGGGTTGGCAGATCCGGCAGTTCGATTTCGGTGGCCCGGGGATCGTTCTGATTGGGGCGCGACTCGGCGACTTCCAGGCCGATCGACAGTTCATCGAAGAAGGTGGAAGCGTTGATCAGGAGCGTTGAGCCAATTCCGGATATCACGGCATCCATTTCGTCGACAAACTGTTCAAGCGGTTGGGCTTTGACATCTGGGATACTCAGAATCGTCAGGTCGGTATCCCGCGATTCCACCCGCACTATTTCGTGGCGGGGCCGACGTTCGATAGCATTGTTGATAATGT
>JABIQT010000703.1 GCA_018667995.1 Candidatus Latescibacterota bacterium | reverse complement strand
CCACCCATACCCCAATCAATCTGGGTAGGACGTTTCTCTGTGCGATTGTTGCGTGCGAATTCATTGTATTTGTCAGGATGGAATGACCTGTCGACGCCCTGGCTCTGTGCCTGGGCGAGCGGCAGTCCCTGAGACAAATACGAAAAACCAGGAGCTTCGGCTTCCGGGATGATGCGATCGTAATCCCAGTAGTAGTTGTCCCGGCTGTATCTCGCGGTCCAGTTCAGCGGATCCGAGGAACTCGTATCCAAACCACCATTGCTGAATGGGTTCTTGAGATGGAGACCGTCATCAATACGGGCAGGATCGTTGTTGAATGCGTCCGTAAGTGTCAGCGCGGTATTAATCAGATTGCGAAGATCACTGGCATTGGACTCACCCGTGCGCAGTTTGTCTACCAAGTCCAGATTCGGTGGCTTTGCCCAGTTGAGACCTTTTTGTCCGAGTGTCCGGAATTCAAGGTTTCCAGTGAAGCTTGGGCCACCGTCCTTGGTCACAACCGAGGTCAGACCAGACAACGCATTGGTGTATTCAGCATTAAAGGTACCCGTCTTAACTTCGAGTTCCTGAATCATGAATGGGTTGACCGTAAAGGCCTGACCCGTATTACCCCTCTGGCTCGTCACCGTCGCACCGTCCAGCGTTGTCTGCTGATCCTGTGCGCGGCCGCCGCGGAGGTTACCGGCAAAACTGCCAGCCGTTGTCAGCACAACTTCCGCTATGCTTACAATTGGCAAGGCTTTGATTTCGTCGGCATTCACGATGGTTCGACTTGAAGTCAGGGATTTTTCGACCAGCGGACGTTCCGCTATGACCGTTACCGCCTCCGTTACCTCGAGGACTGTTGATTCCAGTTCGAAGTTCTGGTAGGTCGTAAAATCCTGCTTCACGATTACCTGCTCAACACGTATGGGCTGGTAGCCAATAACGTTTACAACCAGAACAATCTCGCCTGGTGGTACGTTGAGTATAAAATAGTTTCCCGTTTCGTCCGCCATGGCTCCCATCGGCGTCCCTTCGATCCGGACGCTGGCAGCCGGTAACGGCTCTTTCGACCCTGCGTCAATGACCTGACCGGTGATTTTACCGGCAGTTCCTTGCGCAAAGGACGAAGTGGAGAAACAGAGCAGAAGAGCGATTGCAGAAACAATCGCCAAAGCTCTCGAAATGTTAGACATTCGTTTCACTCCTCTTTAATCGACGCCCTTCTAAATTGCTGTCAGCTCGCCCCTACTTGCTGACTGATCAGTTAATGGTTTCATGGGCAATATCCCAAAACTACAGTTAATACGTCGTCTTTACCTCCTTCCAGTCTATCGAAACAGGGGCAGTGAAGTATTTTTCGAGCGTTAGTCCAAGAACAAACGCTCACTCAAATCAGTTTACTGGACAAACAAACATTTACCAGCACTCGATAACGAGATCTGTTTGGAACAGTATATCGGAAGCGGTGCCAGTGAGTACTACAACCCTCAACTCTAAGAGCAGAGCTCACCAGTTTTGAGGATGACCCGTATGCCCGTTGAAGGCATACGCATGCGATTGGGTCATACTCATGCGATTGGGTCATACTGATGATGCAGGAAGTTGAATAATGGTAGATTATGATGCAAACATCGTGCCATTAGTTCAATAAAAACCTTCATAAAACCAATCTGGTGCGAACAGGTTCTACTTACAACAACCTACTTCTACAACAATTTATAATTCTCGTTATCGGATCAATCTCTCATGCAAGTGCCACCACGGGGCAATCATCTAAATTCCAAACTTTAAAAGGCACATCGTCGAAAGTGTGAAATGTTTTTCACAGGAACACCGAAGATGATTTCGTGTTCTTGTGATCTGGATCACATTTTGGTCACTCTAACGTACATAAATCGGTATGCTTCAGACTGTTTGAATCTGCTTGACAACAATCAGGCAACCCGATAATCTGGAAGGCACCTGAAGCCGGCGCCAAACCTCTATTTACACGATGTGCGTTGAGCGAGGGAACAGTATATACGGCTGAGTATCGGTAGTCAAATGTTTTTTTGGATCGCGGGACGATGAACAGTTGTCTTTTTCCGGGAATCGCCCTCTAAGAGGGATAACAGTGGCTCATTTAAGATAGGGCGGTTTGCTTTGTCGGACATTTGTAAGAAATCTGTAGATGACTCCACAGTGGAACGTGTCGAAATGGTCCTGCCCAACGACGCCAATCCTCTCGGAAACATCTTGGGTGGACGCGTGATGCACCTTGTGGACATAACTGCGGCAATTGCGGCACAGCGACACAGCAGGTCACCTGTAGTGACTGCCTCTATTGATGAGGTGGATTTCCATCATCCTGTGAAGGTCGGTCAATTCATCATCCTGTTGGCATCGGTAAACTATGCCGGAACTACCTCCATGGAAATTGGCGTTAAGGTCTTCTCCGAAGATAGTCTTTCTGGGGAGCGTCTGCATACAAGTAGCGCTTACTTGACGTTCGTTGCGCTCGGTCCCGATGGGCTCCCGAAGGAGGTTCCGATACTTGTACCTGAAACGGATGAGCAGATGCGTCGGTATGCCGAGGCAAAGGAAAGGCGCAATCGTAGACTCGCACGTATTCATCATTAAGAGACAGCAACAACAGATAACAACGGATCCCTTACTTGATGGTAGTATCCTGCTCGCCTTAAAAGAGGTCTATAATCGATGAAGTATAAGGCATGGTTTGGCTGCATCTCCGGTTGCAATGAACGCTACCCTCTCAATGAAGTCATCTATCGCTGCAAATCTTGTGGGGGACTATTGGAAGTTGTCCATGATATGGACCAGTTGAAGGTGAGAAGCGGTGCAGCCTGGATGAGACTCTTTGACGACAGGTACCAGCGTACCGATTACCCTTTTGGAAGCTCCGTCTGGGGCAAGAAGGAGTTGGTGTGCCCAGCCGTATCAGACGAGAATGTGGTATCCATGTACGAAGGCGGCAGTAATCTATTCTGGGCGGAACGATTGGGACAGGAACTGGGCGTCAATGACCTTTGGATTAAGCAATGTGGCAACAACCCGACAGGTTCCTTTAAGGACCTCGGCATGACTGTGCTCGTATCAATGGTTAAGCAAATGATCTCCGATGGACAGGATATCAGAGGAATAGCGTGTGCTTCAACCGGGGATACCTCCGCATCACTGGCGGCCTACTGTGCGTACACCGGAATCCCGTCTGTGGTCTTCCTGCCAAAAGATAAGGTCTCCGTAGCACAGCTCATTCAACCCATTGCCAATGGCGCACTGACGATCTCCCTGGATACCGATTTCGACGGGTGTATGGAGATCGTCCAGGAAGTAGCCAAAGAAGAACATATATATCTGGCCAATTCAATGAATTCGCTACGGATCGAGGGACAAAAGACCATTAGCATGGAAATCGTCCAACAGTTCGACTGGGAGGCACCGGACGTAGTGGTCATACCTGGTGGAAATCTTGGCAATGTCAGCGCACTGGGTAAGGGATTTTTGATGATGGAAGAGCTGGGGATTATAAACAAACGACCCCGTATCGTTTGTGCTCAAGCGGAGCGTGCCAATCCATTATATAAGAGTTATCTGACGGGATTCGAGGAATTCGAATCCATTCAGGCCCAGCAAACTATTGCCAGTGCCATCCAAATAGGCAATCCCGTGAGCATCAATCGTGCAATTCGAGTCCTCAAAGCATTTGATGGAATTGTCGAGCAGGCGACAGAGGATGAAATCGCCAACGCAGCGGCACGAGCAGATTTGACTGGTCTGTACAATTGCCCCCATACTGGTGTGGCATTGGCGGCTCTGTTCAAATTGATACAGAGAGGAGACATTTCACGGGACGACCGAGTCATCGTGATATCCACAGCGAACGGCTTAAAGTTTACTGATTTCAAGGTCAAGTACCACGAAGAGCGACTGGAAGACGTATCGTTCAAACATGCCCAGAAACCGGTAGAGTTGCCGCCCGACTACGATGCCGTCGCCAAGGTGCTCGATCAGAGACTGTAGACGACTTTTCCCCCGCAACAAGAAGACTTATGCCGCCAATACGCTTTACAAAGATGCACGGCGCAGGTAACGATTTTCTCGTCATCGATAATCGCCATTATAGACTGACCGAAACCGAGGCCTCCGACATGGCTCGTGTACAATGCACGAGACGGGTAGGTGCGGGAGCGGACGGCCTGATACTCCTCGATTCAGACCCTGCAACCAGCTTCAGCATGAGGCACTATAACCCAGACGGCACCCGATCCTCATTCTGCGGCAACGGGGCCCGGTGCATAGCTCGGTTCGCCTATACGCACGGCATCGCACCTAAGGATCTTACTTTTGCCGCGGACGACGGCCAACACGGTGCACGAGTGGAAGGCCATAGCGTCCGCCTTGACATGACTATTAACCAGCAAATCCAGATGGGCCAAGAATTGACCGTTTCCGATACGAACTACATGCTTTACTGCATCGACACCGGAACTCCTCATGCGGTTGTCTTTTCCGAAGAAGTGGAGACTGTTTCCGTTGATGCGGTCGGTCGTTCTATCAGATATCACCCGCGTTTCGATCCCGTGGGGACAAATGTTACCTTTGTAGAGCCAGTGGGTCTCGGGAATCTCAACGTGAGGACTTACGAGAAGGGCGTAGAGGCAGAGACTCTAAGCTGCGGCACAGGTTCCGTAGCAGCAGCTGTAGTTTCTACGCTCTGTGGCCACGTTGCTCCGCCCGTTTCGGTGATGACTCGTGGTGGGGAGCGTCTCATCGTGGATTTTAATATGGATGGATCGCAAATACAGGACGTCACGTTGGAAGGAAGCGCTCACATTGTATACCATGGAGAGATTGCGGATACGCCATGATGAACCTACCGAAGATCTTACGTATTCTGGTATTATGCTGTGCCATAGGGCAGATGGCCTCATGCGCCTCAACAGCAGGATCCTCCCGCAGAAGTGGGATATCTCCAGATGAGCTGAAAACGAGACTTCAGACCGTACTCGGCAATTCGGAGCTTTCGCAAGCTGCGATTGGCATCAACATCGTCTCGCTACGAAACGACAAGACGCTATTTCAATCAAACTCCAATAGACTCTTCATACCTGCGTCTAACGCCAAGCTACTTACCGCCGTTAGCGCCTTAAAGACTCTGGGGCAGGATTTCCGCTTTGAGACTGGTTTGTACCTTAGTGAAGGATTCCACGTAAGCGGAGACACGCTGTATTCTGATATCTTCTTGAAAGGCGGTGGGGATCCGGAGTTCTACACCGAAGAACTATCAGAGCTTGTGCATCAACTCAAAAGGTTCGAAACACAGTATATCGCAGGCGATATCGTCGCTGACGACACCTTATTCGACGATGTCCGTCTGGGCCCGGGGTGGATGTGGGACGATGTCCAATATGATTATTCAGCTCAAATTAGTGCCCTCTCCATAAACCGGAATAGTGTGGAAGTAGTCGTCGTTCCCGGAACCGGGTCCGACACTCCAATACAATCCTACTTCCTGCCCCGAAATTCCTTTATGCAATCCGATATTGAGGCCACAACCGTCTCTGCGGACACTCCCGACTCGGTGAGACTGCCATTGCGTGTCATGCGAGATTGGCGTAAGAAGAGTAACGTGATCACAATTTCGGGGCAGCTATCAGCGGATGCGGATACGATCCGGGCCATCCGATCCGTCGAGAACCCGACTCTTTACGCTGGAACGCTCCTGCGAGATCTGCTGCAAGAAGCGGGAATGACAACGCTCGGAACAATCAGACTCGGCGCTACCGGAGAGGATGCCATAAGAGTAGCATTCCACAAGTCTGAACCACTGCCGTCCGCCATTGAATTCATACTCAAGGACAGCGACAATTTGGCTTCCGAGCTGCTTATAAAGACCATGGGTCTAAGGGTAGTGGGAAAGCCTGGCACACTATACTCAGGCCTGCAGATAGCCCGGAGAGCCATGGCCGCAGCCGGCATAGATACACTTTTATATAGGCAAGTAGATGGCTCGGGGCTTTCTACATACAATTTAATCTCACCAAGGCTTTTGACCAGCGGACTTAGATATGCCTATGGTGATCCCGACATTCGCGACCCTATCTTGGCAGGCCTACCCATCGCCGGACTTGACGGCACTCTCAAGAACCGTCTAGCATCGCTTGCACTGGCTCGCAATATAAGGGCGAAGACCGGTACCATGGGCATGAGCGGTGTAAGCTGCCTCAGTGGCTATGCCAACATCGGTAGTGACGAACCTCTTGCTTTTTCCATTATGGTAAATCATTATATCGGCTCATCAAGAGCGGCACGGCAGGTGCAGGATGATATCTGCCGGATCCTCGCAGAATACGGCAGCCCGAAGAAGTTGGCAAGGCAGTGAGAGGCACAGAGCGCACCTGGCTATTGCAGAAATCAACATCGACTAACCGACACGGAGTGATAGAGCAATGAATGATCCTCACGAGCAGGGAAGAGTATCACGAGACCACTATTATCGAAAGACAGAGTTCAGAGGTCGATTATTCGCGATTCTGGATTGGAAGGTGGACGACCGGGGACTGACCATAATGCCTCACATTTCACGGGCAGTCAGGCGCGGTGATATTCTCGAACTGATCACGACAGATGAAGCAGGCAAGAAGGCAGGTGATGGGGTGGATCGAATTGCTACAATCGGTTTCGCCGAAGTAGCTGAGGCCGGGCTGCTGCTGAGCGGGGATGTCATATCAATTGCGAAGGCAGAGATCGGCCACGTAGTCGGGTTCGATGAAACGCACATGCCAAACCACCTCAATGTGATCGTTGAAGTGGCATCCCGTAAAACAGGTCGTGATTCCGACTTTGACCTTGATGACGTAGTCACGATAGCGGGAATCGACTCTGAAGAACATGGAAATCAACTGGGATTCTAACGCACGCTATCCTATCCATGTATCCATGATCTGCTGAACACTGTTGAATAGATAAATACAACGAGCTGAGGGTGTTAGCTCGCGGCCCGCTCCCTCCCCACCAATTCTGCACGCAGGTGCACGTAGCTTTCATAGCGATCACTGCTGATGATGCCTTCTGCAAGAGCCGCTTTTATAGCGCAACGAGGCTCTGTCACGTGTGCACAATCCTGGTATTTGCAGCCGTCCAGGTACGGAATCATCTCAGGAAACCACCCGGCAAGGTCCTCCGACTCAACCTCCCAAAGGCTAAGCTCCCTGATCCCGGGCATATCAATGACCATACCTCCTGCGTCGAGCTTGTGAGCGGCAAGATACGTGGTCGTATGCCGCCCTTTTCCGGTGATTTCGCTAACTTCGCGGACCTTCAGACCCAAACCAGGTTGTACCAAATTCAGTAATGTCGTCTTTCCGACTCCCGATGGGCCCGCAATCGCAGAGAGCTTCCCAATGAGTACCTGACCTAACTCATCAACGCCGCGCCCATTGGCGGCGCTGGCCTCGACAACGCGGTAGCCGACTTGCTCATATATTCGAGAGATGTCTCCAGCCTCATCCTCAGCCAGGTCCATTTTGTTGAAACATATCACGGACTGCAGTCTACCAACCCCGGCAGCGACGAGAATCCGATCCAGAAGTCTCAGGTTCGGCTTAGGGTTCGTCATGGCAAAGACAATCAGAAGCTGGTCCGCATTGGCAATCATTACCTGCTCTACGGGGCGGCGTCCCGGCGCGGCACGGGAGAGTTTTGTGCGTCGCGTAAACACTTCTTCGATGACGCCAGCTTCTTGACTTGACGATACAATTCGGACCTGATCACCAATAGCTACAGGACTGATCGCTTTTATTCGACGCACCGATGCCACGGATTGGTGCTTATTCGTACTGTCAGGGTAAAGCAGAGATTTCCGCAGCTTACTTCTGAGCGTACAGAGATACGAACCAGTCTCCGTCTCGACCTCGAAGAATCCTCGATGTTCTCTGACTATAATACCGTGGTCATTGGCCAACAACAGCCTCCCAGAAGCCGGGTGTAGGCGATCTTATAATGTATGGTCTGTCTATGACTGGTTCAATGTACACATTTCGTAGAGCATTCTCTGCATGATCAGCTGCGGCGTATGAGTACTGGTCTTCAGCGACAGATCTGCCTGAAGCAAAGCCTCGAAGCCTCCTGTCAGGTCTTTTCGGGACAATAGGCGGGACTGACTCACATACTTGCCGAAATTGCGATTAAAACCCCAGCCCAACCGTAGTGCCTTCTTAACGTCATCGTCAGATCGCTTGTCCCGCTTCATGAGTCGGATTTTCCAGAGAATCGTCATATGCCGAACCAGTATGGCAATAAGAGCCTGCGGAGGTTCACCGGCACTAAGGGCGCGATCAAGCGACAGGTACGCCCCGGCCAAATCCTTGCGCCCAATGGCTTCAGCCAGATCAAACACCGTTCCCGTGCGCGACGCCCCCATGACGGCTTCAACGTCTGACGCATCGATGGACTCTCGCGTGCCGACATAGACCGTCAGCTTTTCCATCTCGCGTGCAAGATCTCCCAGGTCGCCGCCTATATGTTCCATCAGCGAGTCGGCGGCGTCTCCCGATAGACGCTTGTTCTTTCCTTCAGCTCTACGGCGCAACCAGGCTAGTATTCGTCCTGAATCACGATCCGGGTTCAACGGATAGAAGACCACCGATTCGGCCGCGGCGTTCAGTCGTGCATATAATTTGGTCTTGAGGTCGACTTTAGGTGTGGTAAGAATGAGACAGGTTGTCTTTGAGGGATTCTCCGCGTAGGATATCACGGACTCCCGATCCTTCTGGGGCAAGCGCTGAAAGGACCGAACTACAACAACCCGCTTCTCCGTAAGCATGGGCACGGTTGCCGAGAGCGTTAGAACGGTCGATGCATCTGTACTCTCACCGTTGAGAAGGTCGAGGCTGAATGCCTGATCGGAGGGATCAACTACAGCATCAACGATACAGCTTACGGCCTCTTCCCGGGAGTATTCATCTTCACCGGAGAGAAAATATACAGGTGCAATGCGGCGCTTCTTGATCTGCGCCTGTAACTCGTCTGGTTTCACATGTCCGGCTTCACTCTAGAATGGTGGTCTGGTTACGACCGTTCTGCTTCGATTTGTACAGAGCTTGGTCGGCCCTCTCCAATGTGTCATGGCCACCCTCATCTCCAGCCAAGCAGCTTACACCTATACTCAATGTTACATTACCGGATGGGATATTCTCCTGACCTTCGAAAATAGTCTCATCAACGCTGATCCTTATTCTCTCAGCCAAAAGCCCGGAATTGTGCGCATCGGTCTCGGGTAGAATCATCACAAATTCCTCGCCCCCATATCTTGCGACAATATCAGTTTCACGGGAAAATCGAAGCAAAACCTGGGCGATTTCACGAAGTACCTGATCACCCTTCAGGTGCCCGTTATTGTCGTTGAACTGCTTGAAGAAATCGATGTCCAGCATCATGATGGACATGGGCCGGCTGTATCGTCGAGCGCGGCGTGTTTCTTCCTCCAGCCTCTCCTCGAAGTATCGGCGGTTGTACAATGAAGTCAGACCGTCGGTGATCGCGAGACGCTGTGCTCGACGCTCATCAAGAGCCTTGCGAATTCGGATATCCAGTACATCTGGATCGACGGGCTTCATGATGAAGTCGGCAGCACCTGATTTCATGGCCTGAATGGCTACGTCAGTAGATCCATATCCGGTCATGACGAGTATCACCGGCGGATAATACATCTGATGAATCTCTTCGAGTACCGTGAACCCGCTGACGGGCCCGAGCATCAGATCCAGTAGGACGACCTCAAACTGATCTGCCTTTAGCAGATCCAACGCTTCTTCACCGTTACTGGCCACCGCAACGTCGTAGCCCTGCGATTCGAGCATCTGTTCGAAGAGTTCACGCAATAGCGCTTCGTCATCAACTACCAGCGCTTTTACCATTGAGAGTCCTTTTCATCGGTTGCGGAGGGGGCCTGCACCATCTATGTTCCTTGCGGTTGTCTGCTTGGCGGAGAAATGCTTCCAAATCGTATAGAAACAGAGCAGTAATGTCAAGCATGAAACACTATATATAGTGTCTTATTGCACAAACAGAGACACAGGAGTCTATAAGGCGAATGCCAGCGGCATCTATCAAGGATCAACTCGACGACCTCTACCATACTTTCGATGTCTCCATGCTGTCTCCCGACCCTTTGCAGGTGGTACGCACGTTCCATACACCGGAAGATAGGGAGGTCGCAGGAATCATCGCTGCTTCCTTGGCCTATGGACGTGTCGAACTGATCATAAAGGCGCTCGAAGAGGTCTTCCAACTGATGGACAATCAACCGTATCGCTTCACGATGGCGTTTGATTTGAACCGCGATGCCGGCCGATTTGACGGTTTCGTATACCGCCTATCTCGAGGTCGAGACATCGTGGCGTTAATTCTTATGCTTCAGAAGATGTTGAGGGAATCGGGCCGGCTTGGGGCCGCATTCCTCGACGGGTTCGATGCGAATGACCGCGATACTGGCGAAGCGATGACAGGATTCGTAGAGCGGTTGCTCGATTACCCGCGAGAATTACCATATTCAGGAGGGTGTCTGCCTGAACGGGGAGGTGTACGCTATTTTCTTCCGTCACCTCGATCCGGCAGTGCATGCAAACGATTGAATTTATTTGTCCGCTGGATGGTTCGAAATGGTCCTGATGGCATAGATCTGGGTCTCTGGCCGGAAATCCCCACATCAAAGCTCATCATTCCCGTCGACACGCACATTGCAAGACTTGCCCGCGCCATTGGACTGACTGGAAGGAAGCAACCCGACTGGAAAATGGCAGCAGAGATAACCGATGCTCTCCGAAGATTTGATCCCGACGATCCCGTAAAATATGACTTTGCGCTCTGCCACTGGGGAATGCGACAGGTCCGCGGACTTGAATAGACCTACCTCCGATCATTACCTATAAACCCGGATGACATCTCAAATACCTGCATTCGGTCTCCGTTGAAAGTACTGCCGTAGCGCCACCTTAGCGAAACATCCTTCGAATAGGCATAGCTAACGGCGATGCCTACTTCGGTACTGAACCATTTGCCAGGACGGGATTCACCGACTCGAGCGATGTGGGCACTGCCGGTCAACGACCGTTTCGTACCTTTAAGTCGGAATCGTACGAGACGTAAGTTCGACAGTCCAGGCCGGTAAAATTGACTGGATTTCGCCAATGAGTTCCGGTATCCAAACTGTTGAAAATTCTCCAGCTTCCCCCCGGTGCCGGGATCATCACCGGAGCCTTGCCAGTACTCCAGTCCCATTATCAGCTTCTCCGATGCTTTAAGAATCAGGTTCCCTCGAAATGCCCAAGCACGAACAGTTCTCTGACCTATCAGTGGAGCAGAACTATTTCCATGCTGATATACTCCGGCTCCGTAGATAGAAAAGCCCTGCCAATAACGGGTGGTAGCTGAGAGACCGAGTAGTCGAACATTGTTGCTGACCCCATCACTGCCTCCTGCCTTGGAATGGATCAGTGCATAGACCTTTCCTGACACAGTGGGCGTCACGAATTTCGCCTGAGGGCCCCAGAGATCGATGTCATCAGATGACTGGCCTGATAGCTCAATATTCCGCCCCTCGAAAACTTGCCACTGCCCCCAATCGAGAGACAGCCAGGAGGTGGCGCGTACAGTCAAGCGTCCACCCACGTAATCGTAAAGCGTGAACATCGGGTATGCGACCTGTTGCCGTCCCCCGGAAAGCGCTACGCGCGAGGAAAAGAGCCGGTTCAGACTGATACTGGCTTCCTTCACCCTGGCCGAGAGACCGACCTCGTTTCCCCAAGCCACGTAATCCCGATCAGAATCCCTACTTCTCGCTGTAAGTGTCAGGCGAACAGTGACATTTTCCCTCAAACGTGATTCACCTCCAAGCTCCAAGTGGTACTGCCAAAATCCCACGTCACCTCTGCGCCACCATTCAAAATCCCGCTCGAGTAGGGTCGTCTGCCCGGGAATTGTACCGTACTGCCCCCGGACATCGAAGCGACCGTGCAACATCAACGTTTCCGGGGAAGACGGCGGTGACTGTGCATCCAATCGTAGCGGGGTGACGCAAATTGAAGCATTCGCAATAAGGAGGAGGCAGAAGGTGCGGACGGTTACCAGACGACTATGAATGGCGCGTTCCATGGCAATCTTGAGCATTAATTCAGATCCGCAGCGACCGGCACGCGAATGAGTCGCGCGGCAGTCGCGAAGGTAGGACGATATAGGTGGAGTTTCGTTCGGCGTAAGTAGGCTCGGAATTCCCCGCATGTCAATATGTAATCCCTACTGTACACCCCGCGTTCTTGTTTGCTTGACCGTCAAGCCACTAGGCCTTGTCTCAATGACCTTTTTTTCATAGATTGTGTTGCTACGAGTAATTCCTAATATCTGGACTCTATCTACAATTATTGATGGATGCATACAGTCGGCTGCGAGAACCGATGTGGAGACTAAATGGATACCGAACTGGCACAACCCAAAGATATGGAACATGGCGACGAACAAACGCAAGCAATGGGACTCTTTTCCCGCTTGATCGGTATCGTGTTTTTCCCCGGAAAGGTATTCCAGTCCGTAAGAGAAAGGCCGACTATATGGGGACCTATTCTGATATTGATGATTGTGAGCGCGTCTGTAATTCCATTCCTCACTCCGCTCAACGGTCCGATGGTCGAATCTCAGATTCGAAGTTTCAATCCGGATGCCACTGAAGAAGAGATAGCACAGGCATCGGCACAGGCGGGCAGCACTGCCAATATGGTCATCGGCGCCATAGCAGCGATTATCATGGTCCCCATCCAGATGCTTGTGTACACACTATTATACTGGGCGATTTACACAGTAATGATGGGCCAAAACGCATCCTTTAGATCCGTTCTGTCCATAATAGCGCACAGCCAGTTTATCACCATTGTCGGAACAGTGGTGGTGGTATCACTGTCGGTGTACCAGCAAGAATTGGTAGTCTCACTTCACCTGGGTTCTCTTGTCCCTTTCCTAGAGACCGATAGTCTGGTGTATCGTATCTTGAAAAGCATTGATATCTTCACGGGGTTGTGGATATGCCTCTTGAGTATCGGTTTTGGCGTACTCTTCCGTATGACGACAAGGACTGCCGCCATGGTGCCGCTTTCACTGTGGACCCTTTGGATAGTCGTCAAAATCGTCGCTGCTGAATTCTTCGGTAAGTATCTGCCCTGGCTATAAAGGAGAAGACATAATCCATGCCGATTCGAACTAAGGTCATTATAGGAATTGTAGTTGTGGTCCTCATATCGGCAATCGTATGGGCCAACATTAATTACCAGCGCAAGGAAACCGTCACTGTGCAGACTCAGAACGTGGAGCGCCGCAATCTCACGGCTCGCGTATCGGCCTCTGGACGGATTCAGACCACTCGAAAAGTTGACGTGAGCGCAAGTATCAGCGGCAAGGTGATCCAACTCGCCGTTGAGGAAGGCCAATACGTAACCGAGGGTGAACTGTTACTGAGGATCGATCCTACCCCCACTCAGACTGCTGTGAGCCAACTTGAGGCCAGCATCCGGTCGGCCCAGGCAACGTTGACGCTGAATGAGGCTAATCTGAATCAGGCACGCATTGAACTGGAACGGCAGCAGGAACTGCTCAGCCGCGATGTGATCGCAGAGGAGTTGGTACAACGGGCGCGCTCCACATATGATGTTGAGGTCGCACGCAGAGCTGGATCGGTTCAGGAAATCGCGCGCTTGGATGCTTCTCTGCGCAATGCCAAACACGACCTGACAAAAGTTAATGTACATTCAGACATATCCGGCGTCGTGACGGTCCTGAATATCCGGGAAGGCGAAAATGCCTTCGTGGGGACATTCAACAATCCCGGTACGATCCTCATGACAGTATCCAATCTGTCTCACATGGAGGCATGGGTGGAGGTCGATGAGACGGATGTGGTGGATCTACGCATCGGACAGCCGGCGGAAATTCTCGTGGACGCGTATCCTGATACCGTTTTCAATGGGGCCATCGAACGTATAGGGCACAGTCCAATCGCTCAGGCGGGAGGAGCGAGCGATCAGGAGTCTATCAACTTTGAGGTCGTTATCGTAATGACCGACTCCATTCCGAATGTGCGTCCCGGACTTTCCTGCGTGGCTGACATCATTACCGGCGTTCGTTCCAACGCATTGGCAATACCCATACAATCTTTGACGGTTCGAACATCCGAGTCGGAGACAGACGAATCGTCGGATGACGATTCACCGAACCTGACCCGGCGCCGTGACCGATCCAGCGAAGGGGTATTTGTCGTGGAAAATGAGATGGCCATTTTTCGTCACGTCACTACTGGACTGACCGGCGAGAGGCGCTTTGAGGTCTTATCTGGGATTGATGAGGAAATGGTTGTAGTTACGGGACCCTTTGAGATACTGCGCACCATGAAAGACAGCGCTCTCGTAAAGATCGAGGACAAAAAAGACGAGGTAGAATAACCACTCACAGCGGCGGCAAGCACGTCGCAACCCCGGTCTTCCATGCACAAATCAATCGAAGCCATTATTATCGCTCTGGCCGCCCTCTGGGCGAATAAGCTCAGATCGTTTCTTACACTCCTGTGTGTCATTGTGTCGATCATGGCTATCATCGCTGTCGTTTCGATAATCGATGGCATGAATTCCTATGTGGAAGAAGAGGTCATATCCCAGGGGACAGATGTCTATTCCCTGGAACGCGTGAATCAGCTGTCCGTCTTGACCAACTTTGATCTCTACCTGAAATCCCTCCGATACCCCAACGTCACACTCGATGACGCGGAGGCCATTGCCCGAGATATCCCGCAGGCTAAATACGTAGACGCCTCAGCCAGCACCAATAGAAAAGTCACCTTTCGTGAACGATTCGTAGATCGCGTCGGGATTTCGGGCAGATTGAGTGACTACCCGATCATGGGCAAGTGGCCAATTTACCTGGGCCGGCACCTTGTTCCGATTGATGTTATGCAGCGTCGCGCCGTATGTGTCATCGGCTGGGATGTGAGTGAGACCCTATTTCCCTCTCAGGATCCCATAGGACAGCGCATTCGCTTTGGGGGACGTCACTATGAAGTGGTAGGGGTGGTCAAGGAAAAGACCACCATACTTGGCGCCAATCAAAACGTCTTCATCTTCATACCCGTAACCAGTTTTCTGAAGCACTTTGGCTCGCGTCGTTCCCTGAGTGTATCAATCAAGACAGACAATCTCGATGTCATTCCAGCTGCAATGGAGGATACCCGAGCTCTGATGCGGCTCAGGCGAAAGCTGAGACCAGGTGAGGACGATAATTTCCATCTTGCCACTTCTGCAGCACTCATGAGTCTCTGGGAAGGAATCAGCCAGGGCATATTTTCCGCCTTGATCGGACTCGTAAGCATCACGCTTGTCATCGGTGGCATAATAATCATGAACATCATGCTGGTTGCGGTCACCGAAAGAACCCGAGAAATTGGGATACGAAAGGCCCTGGGAGCACAACGACGCGATATCCTCCTCCAATTCCTTGTGGAATCGACAACGCTTACCATGATTGGCGGATTGGTAGGGATCGCAGCAGGTTTCTTTGCAGCCTACATGATTGCGTCGTTCTCGCCGCTTCCGTATGCCGTAAAGGGATGGTCGATCGGAGTAGCACTTATCATCGTATTGATCGTGGGACTGTTTTTTGGTATCTACCCAGCCAACCGTGCAGCGCAATTGGATCCCGTCGACGCTCTGAGGCACGAATGAATCAACCAAAAACCCAGTTTTCAGAAAGCGTAAAACTGGCGCTCGATGTCATATGGGGCCATAAGCTGCGGTCTGGTCTGGTCATCCTGGGTGTGGCTGTGGCCGTATCCACATTGATGGGTATGGTAGCAATTCTGTCTGGATTGAGCAGTAAGATCGAACAGGATGTAATTGGTGGTGATACGGTAGTTTTGCAGGTAACGAAGTTCAACTTCTTCGGTGGAGATCGTGCATCGGAGCAGATCCGCAGACGTAAAGATCTCTCGGAAAGCGATGCCCTGTCACTGACGAGCATTCCCCATACAGCGGGTGTCAACATACATTTCCAGACGAATCGTCCGCTTCGTCATCAGGGCAGGAAGGCAAGAATCATCGCGATATTAGGAACGACCACCTTCTTTCCTCAAATCAATAATATGGGCGTTGCCAACGGTCGATTCTTTACCCAGTTCGAGATGGAAAAACGTCGAAAGGTCCTGGTCATCGGCAGCCGTCCCGCTGAGGAGCTCTTTCCCGGGGTCGATCCGGTTGGTAAGTTTATCCGTATGGGTAACCAGGAATACAGAATCATAGGTGTCTTTCAAGAAGACGAAAGCGTCTTCGCCAAAGTATTCGGCAGCCTTCGTGAGAATTTCGTAGTCATTCCATATACTTCCTACACGCGTGACTTCAAGTCCAGGCGGGAAACGATGTTTATTCAACTAATCATCGACGGCAAACAACACCTTGAGTCGGTTCGAGAAGAGGTAAGGTCGCTGCTTCGCGCACGTCGTAAGGTACGTCCTGGACAACCAGATGATTTCTACCTCAGTACGTCGGACGCGGCCCTGGAGTTTATTCAGCGTATTACTGGCCCCATCGGACTTGTTCTCGTGATCATCTCGTCGATCGGACTCATGGTCGGCGGAATTGGTGTCATGGTGATCATGCTGGTGTCCGTTACGGAACGAACACGGGAGATTGGAATACGAAAGGCCCTCGGTGCGACTCGTAAAGAGATCATCTGGCAGTTCCTTATTGAAGCCACTGCTTTGACAAGTATCGGTGGCATCGTTGGGATCCTCGCGGGACTGCTTCTTGCCCTGGCCATTACTAGTATCGGTGGCTTTCCATTCACTCTTCCCTGGCACTGGGTATTGGTCGCCGTGGTCGTCTCAGCTGGAATCGGTATCCTGTTTGGCATCTTTCCGGCGAATCGCGCTGCCAAGCTTGACCCTGTTGACGCACTCCGCTACGAAGTCTGAGTACCGGCCCCGGTGCTTTCAGATCATCACACAGAGTCAGCATACCAACCTCGATCCGCCAACCAGACTTCAACGTTTTCAAAGATTAGAATATGTGCTCCCACGTGGCATGCTTGAACTATCCACGGCCTGCTAAAACAGGCCAGTATAGGGTCTGCTCGCCACTTAGAAAGAACTTGTCATCCTAAATGGTAATCCTTACACTGAAATGCTAACAGTGGACAGGAACGCAAAGGTGACTCTGGATGTAAATCCATTGTAGTAATGGAGATACGAATGAACGTTGCTATTATTGGCGCCAGCGGCATCGGGAAGCAGCATGCAAAATGGTTCCAGGCCGAAGGATGTCGAATCGCAGCCTTCTCAGGTACCACTGAAGATAGCTGCCAGCGGACGAGTAAATTGTTGACGGAGACAGTGGGGTTTCGCGGCACAGCCTATACCGACAGTCGACAGATGATCGATCAGGAATCCTTGGATGTTGTCTGCGTCGCCTCACCACAGGAAGTGCATCTCGAACAAGTCCGTTACGCTTTGGAAGCCGGATGCCATGTCTACTGCGAGAAGCCATTTGTTTGGCCGAAACCTGGGACGTACGATGCCTTCGCGCAAGCGACATCTGCCCCCGCGGGTGTGAGCGATAGTACGCTACGAGATTTACTGGAAAGCGCCCATGTTCTCGTTGACTATGCCGCCGACAGCCAGTTAGTGCTTGCCATGAATGCTCAATATGTGGCAGCACGAGAATCATATCGAGTGCTCTACGAACGAGAACGTGGACCAATCGGGCAGATTCGGGAATTCCATTTCCTCCTGGAGTCCAAAGGTCTCTCTGGCAGATACGGCAGCCATGAGGGGATCTGGATCGATATGGCGCCCCACGCACTGGGCCAGATCATCGACTGGTTGCCGGATGGTACCCTTGATGCGTCATCGATTGAATGTACCGTTGCATCCCATAGAACGGTTGCCAGGTTTCGGTACGGAGGCGCAGAGATAGATGCGGAGATGGGCAAGAGTGTGGACTCAGGAATGAATCGACGATTCGGTATCAATGGGTTTATCGTGGACTACTTCGGCAAAGCCGACGATCACGGGGTTTACCGAGCCTTCCTCAAACACGGCGATGATACCGTCGACTCCGAAGACTACATGCAGTTGTCTGTTCGTCAGTTTATCAGTGCCATTCAGAACAGTGCCACGGAGCCATTCGTTAATGGTCATGCAGCAGTAAAGAATCTGGAAGCATCTATGGTCATCCTGGAACACGGTAAGCAGGTCTGAGATGAGCATGGCTGATACCAAACCGCTTGATACAAGCGCCCAAGGAATGTAGAGAACTCGAAAGGTGATCTCATGTTGGATCTGAAATTTGTACGCGCTAATCCCGATATCGTCCAGGAAGCTGTCAAAAACAAGAACGAGCGATTGGACTTCAGTACATATACCGATAGCGACCAGCGTCGCAGGGACTTACTGAAGGAAGTCGAAGGACTCAAGAACCAGCGCAATACTGAGTCCCAGGCAATTGCTGAAATGAAGCGCAATCAAGAAGACGCAAGTGTCCAGATAGCCGCAATGCGGGAGGTCTCAGCGCACGTAAAGACTCTCGATACCGAATTGGCAAAGATCGAAGCGGACATACAGGAGATACTGACCAGAATTCCCAACATTCCTCACGAGTCGGTTCCGGTGGGTCCAGACGAATCTGCCAACGAGGAGGTAAGGCGTTGGGGAGAAACTCCTGTTGTAGACTTCCAGCGTAAGCCGCACTGGGAAATCGGTGAAGCCCTTGACATCCTGGATTTCCAGCGCCCTGGCAAAATCACTGGAAGCAACTTCATGATATACAAGGGAGCAGGCGCCCGGTTGGAGCGAGCAATCATACAGTTCATGCTTGATTTGCACACGCAGAAGCATGGTTATACTGAGATTTCGCCACCCTTCGTTGTCAATCGCGACAGCATGTTCGGAACAGGTCAGATTCCGAAGATGGAATATGATATGTACCGTATCGATGAAGACGACCTCTTCCTGATCCCTACGGCAGAGGTGCCAGTTACCAATATCCATCGGGGAGAAATACTCAACGAGGAAGAGCTACCCATTCGTTACACCGCGTACACTCCATGCTTTCGCCGCGAGGCAGGATCCTATGGACGCGACACGCGCGGATTAACACGTCTTCACCAATTTGATAAGGTAGAAATGGTGAAGTTCACACATCCAGATACTTCCTACGATGAGCTGGAGAGCCTTGTTCAGGATGCAGAAGAGGTACTTCAATTACTCGGAATCCCTTATCGCGTACTCAACCTGGCCACTGGCGATCTGAGCTTTGCGGCCGCCAAGTGCTATGATTTGGAGGCGTGGGCGCCCGGAATAGAACGCTGGCAGGAAGTATCATCCTGCAGCAATTTTGTGGATTTCCAGGCAAGACGCTCGGAAATACGCTTTCGGGCCAAATCGGGAAAATCGCAACTCGTCCATACGCTGAATGGGTCCGGACTCGGCCTGCCACGTACGCTGATTGCCATTATTGAACACTATCAGACGGCCGAGGGTACCATCCGGGTGCCAGAGGTATTGCAGCCATATATGGGTGGACTGAAGGTCATTGAGTGATCCTATGATCAGAGGACAGGTACTGGATCCATGGTTTTTAACCTGATTGGGCGACGACTACAATCACTGGGAAGCCCAGGTGCATTCAAGGCCTATTTTATCGTGGTCGGGGCCGCACTGACCCTGGCCTTTCTCTTCGATGCCCGTGCTACGGTGCGGGATCTCGAGGAGAACCAGCGAGAGATAATCAGGTCATATGGCGTATATTTGATCACCCGGGTGGCTTCAACCGACCTCCTGGAGGGAGAAGAACTGAGTCTGGTTCTCAATCGGATTCAGGAAATGGATATTCCGATTGTCGTCACCGACATCGAAGGCAATCCAACGGCATGGAAGGGCGTCGACATTCCCCAGGACCCTGATGATCCGGTAGCCATCTCCCAGATCAGGGATCTGATAGTAGAAATGGATGCCGAAGCGGACCCCGTACCTTTCGACTACAGTCCCGACTTGAGGATGCTGCTGCATTACCAGAATCCGCCTGCAGTTCGGCGAATGCGCTGGTTGCCTTTCGTAGAAATCGGTATTGCAGGGCTGTTTGTCTTCCTCAGCCTGTTCGTCTACCGCAATCTGAAACAAATGGAGCAGCGCTACATCTGGATCGGCATGGCCCGCGAGACCGCCCATCAGTTCGGCACTCCGTTGTCGGCCTTAATGGGGTGGCTGGAGTTAATCCGAGCGGAGTTGCTACCGGAAGGTAAAGACCGTAGAGGTACTAGCCGTAAGATCGACAACATCATCGACGAAATGAACGGTGATATTGATCGACTCCGGCGCATTGCATCCAGGTTTGGTCAGATTGGATCAGTACCCGAACTTCAAAAACGGGATATTCGCGAAGTGATTGCCGAAAGCGTTGATTACTTTCGAAAGCGAGTCCCACAGCAGGGGAGATCCGTTGAAGTCCGTGAGACCTACTGTATGGACGGTCCACTGAATATGGCCATTAACGGGGAGCTACTTGCCTGGGTATTTGAAAACTTACTGAAGAATGCACTGGATGCCATAGAGAGCGATATCGGAGTGATTTCCGTCGTGGCTAAGCCCAGTGATGACGGTAGTGAGATTTCGATTATCATCGAGGATAACGGCAAAGGAATCCCTGCGAAAGCCCATCGAAAGGTCTTTGACCCCGGATATACCACAAAAAAACGAGGATGGGGCCTCGGGCTAAGCCTGGCTAAACGTATCGTCGAGGAATACCATCGTGGAAAGCTCCTGCTAAACGAAAGTCGTCCAGGAGAACGGACGGTCTTCGAGATTGTGTTACCGATTTCTGACCGTTGAGAAAGGTATCAGTATGTCTGTAGGCCGCGGGACAGATGAATCCAAGCGCATTCTGTGGGTCGACGATGAAATAGAACTGCTGCGCCCACATATTATGTTCCTGAACGAAAGGCATTACGATGTGACGCCTGTCTCCAATGGTGATGATGCCATCGCTCTTTGTGGGAAAGAACGATTTGATATCGTACTTCTGGACGAGATGATGCCGGGACGGGATGGTCTCTCCACGCTTGAGGGAATATCGAGTATCGATCCGAATCTTCCCGTAGTCATGATAACCAAGAATGAAGAGGAACGACTGATGGATGAAGCCATCGGTCATCAGATCGCCGACTATCTGATCAAGCCAGTGAACCCTACGCAGATCCTCTCTGCATGCAAGCGAATTCTGGACTCAAAAAAGATCCGGGAGGGGTGGGCTGTAAGAGACTATATCACCGAGTTCAATAAGATTCGTGAACGACTTTGCACGCCGTTAACCCAAACTGACTGGGTCGATATTCACAGGACCCTTTCTGAATGGGATGTGGAGCTTGATGGGTTCCAGGATGCTGGTTTGGCACAAACGCAGCGCGACCAGCACCGTGAATGCAACGCTGAATTTGGCACCTACATTCAGAACGAGTACGCCCGTTGGGTTGAGGGCAATGAAGCTCCCGTACTATCGACAGATGTTGTCAAAGAGTACGTGGTGCCACACTTGGATAACAGTCACCGCGTATATTTTATTGTCATCGATTGTATGAGACTCGACCAATGGTTGACTATCGAGCCCATGATTTCAGAGTACTTCACGATTGATCGCCAGTACTATTACTCTATTCTACCTACGGCCACGCCTTATTCCAGAAACGCCATATTCAGCGGCCTCTTCCCATCCGAAATCGAAACCAAACATCCCGATCTGTGGCAGCGCGGAATGCAGGATGAATCCAGCAGAAACCGATACGAACGCCAGCTTATGGATCGACAACTCGAACGATTGGGAATTCAGCTCGATCCGGAGCCCAAGTACGTGAAGATTCTGGATATCGCCGAGGCCAGGTCAGTCGCGCGCAAAATTACCACTTTCTACGACGTACCGTTGGTTTCCATGGTATACAACTTCGTCGACAATCTGGCCCACGGTCGCTCGGAGTCAGAATTACTCCAAGAGATAGCCCCGGATGAGTCCGGATTCCGCACGCTCACAAAATCGTGGTTCAGCCATTCTGCCCTCTTCGACATGCTACGAAGGCTCTCCCGGCAGGATTGTACTGTGGTGCTGACGACGGACCATGGCGCGGTTCTTGGGATGCGAGGCACAAAGGCTTTCGGGGATCGTGAGACGTCTACCAATCTCAGGTACAAATACGGTGACCACCTCAAATGTGACGAGAAGCACGCCATGATGATATCCGACCCACGCCCACTTCGGCTTCCAGTCTTCTCACAGAGCACCAATTACATCATAGCTAAAGAAGACTATTACTTTGTGTATCCTACCAAGTTCCACGAGTATCAGCGCCAATATCAGGACAGCTTTCAGCACGGAGGAATCTCTATGGAAGAGATGATACTGCCCGTTTGCACGATGCGACCACGGCATGTCTCTTGATCGCCCCATAGACTCCTGTTTCACCACAAATGATGCGGAGTCTACGCTAAGAATAGGGCATCTACTGGCACAGGTTCTCGCACCCGGTGACGTCGTGACACTTTCGGGAGAGCTTGGTAGTGGAAAGACCTGTCTGGTACAAGGTATTTGTCGAGGACTCTGCGTCATTGATGACGTTACGAGCCCGACCTATACGCTTGTAAATGAGTACCGTGGAGATATACCCGTTTACCATTTCGACCTCTATAGACTGGAGGACGAGATCTCGGTCCTTGATCTTGGCTTCGAGGAGTATATAGATGGTCGCGGTGTCTGTCTGGTAGAATGGGCGGACAAATTCCCCTTCATTCTTCCCGACACCAGAATCGATGTGGCGATAGAGATGTTGGATGAATCGAAACGGATAATTCGAATTATCGAAGTCTGAAGATGAACCGGTGTGATTAAGCAGCCTAGAAGGCTCCTACCCGGCCCAGGGATTGGGGTCGGGTAGGAGCCTTACTCATTACATTACAGGAGCTTTGGGGTCGGGCAGTTGCATCGATTTTCTGGATCTCGGCTTGGTGGTGTCGCTGCCGGCAACTGATACTCCAAGAGCAATACTCAGCACCTGGTCCATACTCTCGACAAGATGAATCTCGAGGCCATCGCGTATCTCGGCGGGAAGTTCAGCTAGAAGTTTCTTATTGCGGGCAGGGATGATAACGTCCTTGATACCCGAACGCTGCGCAGCCATGAGCTTCTCGTTCAAGCCTCCAATGGGGAGGATGGTGCCTCTAAGCGTCACTTCGCCCGTCATCGCCACGTCGCGGCGGACGGGACGACCAGTGAGGGCAGAACACAGGGCCGTTGCCAGTGAGATACCCGCAGAGGGTCCATCTTTAGGCACGGCCCCCTCCAGAACATGAACATGGATTTCCATATCGCTGTAGAAATCCGGATCCAAATCCAAGCTTTCGGCCCGCGATCTCACGTAACTGAGAGCGGCCTGTGCAGATTCCTGCATCACGTCGCCTAACTGCCCGGTGATAGTGAATCTACCGGCGCCACTCCTGTGCAGAATACTCACCTCTATCGTCAAGATTTCCCCACCTACATCCGTCCACGCAAGCCCCGTTGCCGCACCCACTGTGTCATGAGGCAGTAATTCTGAATCTTCGAACGGAGGTATCCCCAGGTACTCGGAAAGTCTCGAGGGTGTTAACTGAATCCGAGAGACCAGATCACCCTCTACCACGTTTCTGGTGATCTTGCGACACACAGTTCCGATGTGGCGCTCCAAGCTGCGCACACCGGCCTCACGCGTATACATATTAATGATGTATTCCAGGGAAGGCTTGCGGAATGTAACGAGTTTCTTGTCGAGACCATTTGCTGTCAACTGTTTGGGAACCAGAAAATCTTGGGCGATAACCAATTTCTCATATTCGAGGTAACCGGATAGTTGTATGATCTCCATACGATCCCTCAGCGCCGGAGGAATTGAAAACGTTGTGTTTGCCGTCGTGATGAACAGGACCTTGGAAAGGTCGTAGTCTACCTCAAGATAGTGATCATTGAACGCATTGTTTTGCTCTGGATCCAGTACTTCCAGCAATGCAGAGGCGGGATCACCTCTATAGTCCGATCCCAGCTTGTCTATCTCGTCCAGTAGTATCACGGGATTAACGGTACCGGCCTTGCGCATCGCTTGCATGATGCGACCGGGCATGGATCCAATGTAGGTACGTCGGTGCCCACGGATCTCAGCCTCGTCCCGGACGCCGCCCAGGGACATACGGACGAACTTTCGTTTCATGGCTCGAGCGATGGATTTGCCCAACGAAGTCTTTCCAACACCCGGAGGGCCAACGAGACAGATTATGGGACCACGAATCGTCCGAGTATGTTGGACTACTGCCAAATACTCAATTATCCGCTCTTTGGGCTTGCGTAGTCCGTAGTGGTCAGCGTCCAGCGTCGCTGAAACTGCTTTCAAGTCTTTGGTATCTCGGGTCTTTTTGGACCATGGCACAGAGATGACCCAATCCAAGTAATTTCGAACAACAGTAGCTTCGGGGGACGTAGGATGCATGAGCTGTAGCTTATTCAACTCGGCAACGGCTTTTTCTTCCACGGCCTTTGGCATTCGAGTCTGTGAAATACTCTGAGCGAGTTCATCGATCTCGTCGGCGGGTTCATCAAACTCGCCGAGCTCCTGCTTGATCACCTTCATCTGTTCCTGGAGAAAGAACTCCCTTTGCGCTTTGTGAATACGATCTCGCACCTCACCATCAATCTGAGTCTTTATCTCCAGAATCTCCAATTCGATTGCAAGAATAGAGGCAAGCGTTTCCAGATGCTTTGTGAAGGTTGTCGCTTCAATCATCTCCTGTTTTATCTGGGGAGTCTGCACAACGTAGGCTGCCATGGTATCCGCCAGCCGCCTTGGATCGTCTCCGTTGTTGAGTGTTAGTAGCGCTTCATCTGGGATCTGCTGATTCAGTTTGACATAATCTGTAAACTGACCCAATGCGGCCCTCAATCGCGCTTGGGCCTCCACATCGGTTTCACTCTCCAGCTCAATCACTTCTATCCGTGCCTGCATAAATGCGGCTGTTGGTACAAATCTCGTAACCTTGGCTCGGACAAGCCCCTCCACTAACACCCGCATCACCCCATTGGGCAATTTAGAAACTTGAAGAATCCTCGCCACTACGCCCGTTCGATAAACATCATCTCGAGTCGGTTCTTCGACTTCAGAATTTCGCTGGGCCGTGAGGAAAAGGAGGCGGTCATTCCCAGTCGCTTTTTCAAGAGCCTTTATGGACTTCTCTCGGGCGATAGGTAGGGGGATGACCATATGAGGGAATACTACGATCTCCCGCAGTGGAATAACGGGGAGCCGTTCACCAATTTCAATTACTTCGTCATCATGTTTGATGTTCATCTCACGCTCAATGCAATAAAAACGCCAACCTGCCGATAACAGGTTGGCGTCAATCGGATGATTGTCTGAATGGCACCTATTATCAGGCGGGTTTCTTCTCCTCACCTGTTATGAAGAGAGGAGTTTCCTTCTTAAGTATGGAGTCTTTCGTGATGATACACTCCTGCACGCTGGGCTCAGATGGTATCTCGAACATGATATCAAGCATAACATCTTCCAGAATGGATCGCAGCGATCTGGCACCCGTTTTCTTGGTCATTGCGATTTCCACCACCGCATCCAGCGCATCTTGCTGGAACGACAGTTTTGTATCTTCCATATCAAACAATCGCTGATACTGTTTAACGAGCGCGTTCTTCGGTTCTGTCAAGATCTGCATCAGGGCGTCCGCCTTCAACTCATTCAGCGTAGCAAGAATAGGCAAGCGCCCAATTATCTCTGGAATTAACCCGTATTGGAGCAGATCGTCTGGCTCTACATGGGCCAATATCTCGCCTACACTGCGATCCTCTTTTTTCCTGGAGACGCCGCCGAATCCCATAGTACCCTCAGCGATTCTCTTCTCGATGACCCGATCCAGATCATCAAACGCCCCGCCACATATAAAGAGGATATTCTTGGTATTGATCTGAACAAAGTTCTGTTCCGGGTGTTTCCGGCCGCCTTTCGGAGGAACATTTGCGATGGTGCCCTCCAGCATCTTCAATAAAGATTGCTGCACACCCTCACCCGATACATCACGCGTAATCGAAGGATTGGCGGACTTACGAGCGATCTTATCGATTTCGTCAACGTAGATAATTCCCGTCTCAGCTTTAGCCACATCGTAGTCCGCAGATTGGAGGAGTCTCACAAGGATACTTTCTACGTCTTCCCCCACGTATCCAGCTTCGGTCAATACGGTAGCATCAGCAATGCAGAACGGCACATGAAGCATCTTTGCCAGTGTGTGCGCCAGGAGCGTCTTGCCAGTACCGGTAGGGCCCACCATGAGAATATTGCTTTTCTCTAGCTCAACCTCATCCTGCGCCGATCCGAATTGAATACGCTTATAATGATTGTAGACGGCTACCGAGAGGATCTTCTTTGCCCGCTCCTGACCAATAACGTATTCATCCAACGTTATTTTGATTTCCGCGGGTGTAGGCAACCTATCGACCGAGGTCAACGCGCTCTTGGTCATCTCTTCGGCCAAAATGTCGTTGCACATCATCACGCACTCGTTACAGATATGCACATTCGGCCCTGTTATCAATCGCTCGACTTCCTCTGCGCTTCTGTTGCAGAAAGAACAACGCAATTCGTGTCGCGACGATGGACGTTTTTTCATGATTCTCTCCGGATTTGACCGGTCAATGGTTGGAGTAAGACAACCAGAAGATGTCTAATCGGTCTTTTCGGGCTTTGCTGATGCACCCATATTCTCTGTGATCGAGGTCGCGGTCTTTGTATCTACGACGTGATCCACAAGGCCATACTCTACGGCTTGGCTTGCAGACATCCAGTAATCGCGATCTGTATCCTGCTCGATTTTCTCGATGATCTGACCGGTATGGTATGCCATGACCTCATTCATGGTACGCTTCATCCTTAACATCTCTTCGGCCTGAATTTCAATATCCTTGGCTGTGCCTGCCATGTGGCCGATAGATGGTTGATGAATCAGGACCCGGGCATAGGGCAACACGAATCGCTTGTCCTTGGCACCGGCAGTCAGCAGGAATGCGCCCATACTGGCCGCCATTCCCAGGCAGTAAGTCGCGACTGGTGGTTTGATGTATTGCATCGTGTCGTAGATGGCCAAGCCAGCGGTAATGCTTCCCCCGGGGCTATTGATATATACCGTTATATCCTTTTCGGCGTCCTCGTACTGCAAGTAGAGCAATTGTGCTATTACCAGATTGGCAATGGTATCATCTATTGGTGTGCCTATGAAAATGATACGATTCTTCAGAAGCAGCGAGTAAATATCATATGCGCGCTCGCCCCGACCCGTTTGTTCTATCACCATCGGAATCAACATTCAGTACTCCTTCTACTCCACTTTAATATCCGCGTGTTCAACAAGGAACGCTATGACCTTCTCTTCACGTATTTCTGATTCTATCTGCTCTATCCGACCGTTTTCACGGAACATACGACGCACTTGATCTACAGGAACGTTGGCACCAGAAGCTATACTCTCTATCCTCTCGTCAACTTGATCCTGTTGGATGTCCAGGTCTTCCCTCTCGGCTATTTCCTCGAGAATCAAGAATCGCTTGATCTGATTTACGGCCATTGGTTCATAGATCTTCTTCAGTTCTTCCTCATCAACTTCTTCGCGGGCACCCCGCTTTGCATCGGCAATCATTCTTTCCATCTGAGTTTTCAGCATGGAATCCGGAATTTCGAATTCGTTACTTTCTACCAAGTGCTGGATGATCTGTGAACGCACCTCCCGCTCCGGCTCCTGCTCCAAATCTGTCTTAATCGACTCTTTCAGAGTATCAAGATCCTCCGAGCCGACGTCCTTTGCGAAGTCATCGTCCAAGTCGGGCAGCTTCTTCTGAAGCACGTCCCTAACTGATATCTCCATGTGGATTGGTTGACCCGCAAGAGACTCGTCTTCGTGGTCTTCGGAGTAAGAAGAAGACACACGTCGAACGTCTCCAGCCTTAATACCCAACAACTGCTCATCGAATGCTTCACCCATTGCACCGGATCCGACTTCTACGAATTGATTTTCCTTCTTTTCACCGACTATCGGTACCCCGCCTTCGTCCAGACTCTGGAGGTCCGCCATGATATAGTGCCCCTTCTCGGCGGCACCGTCAATTCGGGCCACATCTGCATGCCGGTCCCTTAGGGATTCGAGGACTTTACCAATTTCCTCCTCGCCGATCGCAGCAGCCTTCTTTGAGACATTAATACCTTTATAGTCATCAAGGTCGATTGCGGGCTTTATCTCAACAACGGCCTTGAATCGCAGATCATCGCCCTCCTCGAATTCAAGATCTTCGATCACGGGCTGACTCACTGGATCGATACCCGCCTCTTCTCGTGCCTCATCGTAGAGATTAGGCACCATTTCCTCGAGCACCTCGGCCTT
>JABIQT010001073.1 GCA_018667995.1 Candidatus Latescibacterota bacterium | reverse complement strand
GTGCGTCTGGGTTGAAGGGGCACTGTTCGATATCAAGGCTGAGTGTGGAATTTAGAGCGCTTTCGCACAAGACTGATGCTCTCAGAGTTACGGCCAACACTCGTCATTCAGACCGCAGCGCCAGAATCGGATCTAATCGTGCGGCTCGCAGTGCTGGGTGAATGCCGAAGACGATGCCGACTATCATGGCCGACCCAGCGGCAAGTACAACCAGGTCTCCGTCCAGAATAAAGGGCCATCCTCCGGACCGCGCAGCCCAATATGCGCCGATACCGCCCAGACACGTGCCAGCGAGACTTCCCCCGAAACTCAACGTGGTGGCCTCAATTACAAACTGGGCCAGGATGCTCCGGCGTTTTGCGCCTACAGCCCTCCTGACTCCAACTTCCCGAATACGATCCTTCAGCGTCAGGAGCATGACCGCCAATATGCCAACTCCTCCCACGAGAAACGAAATGGTGGCGATGGCGGCTATCATGAACTGCAGTTGCTGAGCGGTTTCTTGTTCGGTCTTTATGAGATCCAGCTGGCTCTCGACTTCAAAGTCGTCTTTCTCAAGACCCCGAATATTATGCCTGCGTCGAAGAACGGCGGATATATCAGCCTGAAGACTTGATATGCTCTGCGGATCAGGTGCCTGAACAAGAACCTGATTCAGATGAGAGATATTGAAAACACGCCGTAGGGCCGTGTTCAGTGGAATGAATACCTGTTCATCGTCGTTGGTGCCGTCAGCATTAATCCCACGCTGCTCTAGGATACCAATGACCTCAAATGAAATGCCATTGATACGAATGGTCTCATAGAGCGCGTTCTGAAGAGACTCCGTCCGAAACAGTGCCGAAGCGACATCGTAGCCCAACACAGCTGCTCGAATGGCCCCTGCTTGTTCGTTTTCATGGAAGGTTCGGCCATGGATGGTCCGCAATGACCGAAGGAGGAAGAAATCGGAGGTCGTTCCTACGACACCGACAGCCCGATTGAGATTTCCGTATTTCACCGGGAGCCTACGCGCCTGAAGCGGCACGATGAGGCGAGCATCCTTACATTCCATGGCGAGAGCACGAACATCTCTCAATGTCAATGTCTCGGCCCGAACTCGCGAGCTGGCCTGGCCAGCAGGTGCCCTGATCTCCGCGGCGCTGACCGTCAACCGGTTCAACCCCATGGACACGATCTGCTGATAGACCTGTGCCTGCGTACCGCGCCCCATGGCGACCATAATGATCACCGCAGCAACTCCCACGATGATCCCGAGCAAAGCCAGTGCGGTTCGAGTCAGATGTCGCCGTTGAGCACGCAGCGCAAAGCGAAAGTTATTCAGCCAGCGCAATCTCGGCATGGGTGGACCTTAATCCCGAATGGCTGTGATAGGATCCAGTGCTGCCGCCTTGCGAGCGGGCAAAAGGCCGAATAGCACGCCGACACCTACGGAGGCGACTAGGGCTATCCCCGTTGCGGGCAGGGATAGGAGGGGCGGTACATCTGTGGAAAATGATAGGGCATAGGATCCGCCTATACTAAGCCCCACACCAATAAGCCCGCCTACGAGTGTGACAGACGACGCTTCCAAAAGAAACTGGAGCGCGATATCCCGCTGCTTGGCACCCACAGAACGGCGTAGGCCGATCTCCTTGGTCCGCTCTGAGACAGCGATCGTCATGATGTTCATGACTACAAGCCCACCAATAAGGAGCGCCACGACGGATCCAATTTGGATATAACGCTCAAATGGTATCGTAACCTGTGCAAGCTGACGTTCCATGGCATCAATGGGCGAAGTCAATCTGAAGTCATCCGGAATGCCGCCACCTACCTGATGTCTCTCGCGCATCAGTTGTCCGATCTGAGCCATAGCCACGTCTTTCTCTGACGGATCGGTCAGGTGTGCCATAGCCATCGTTAGGTGCTCCATCCTGCTGATACGCTTGGAAAATGTGGTAAAGGGCATATAAGCAATATTATCCATGCCGCCGCCCCGCTCCCTCAGAAGGCCCTTTATTTCAACATTTACGTTATTCACGCGCACCGTCTTTCCAATGGGATCCTCCTCACCGAAAAGGGTCCGCGCTACGCCCACTCCGATGACGGCGACTCTGTTCATACGCTGCTCGTCATCTTCCGAGAAATGCGCTCCCCGTGCAGGCTGGTCTCCAGCCCATAGCCTGATCCAGGCAGCCGACACGCCGGATGTACGCACCGTCATGGCGTTGTCTTCGTAGACATACTCCACGCTGGAGCCCTGGAACGGTGACATCAAACGGACGGACGGTACATTTTCTATAATGGCATCGGCGTCGGCAGTCGTCAGCGTCTGCTCGACATCGTTGGCCCCTGGCATCCCCTGAGTAGCACGCGATTGAGGGGACACCACGACAACGTCCCATGTCCCGCCCATCATGTTTCTGAAGCTGCCCTCAACCTGATTCTGCGTATGTTCGCCAAAGGCGACCAAACTGGTCAACATCCCTACGCCCACAACCACCCCCAGCATCATCAACACGGTACGGCTTTTATGTGATCCAAGGCTACTCATAGCGCTACGAAATCCGGGTACAAGCTTCATTCGGTCACCTCCTGGCTCGCGGTTGCGTCCTTCGGTTCCGTTACGCGTTCATCCTGCACAATGCGTCCGTCGCTCACCTGCACAATACGGTCTGCATGCTCCGCAATATCGGCATCGTGCGTAACCATGATAATAGTTCGTCCGTTACGATGGAGTTTCTGCAAAATGGCCATGACCTCCAGACCGGCCTTCGTATCCAGATTTCCAGTGGGTTCGTCCGCCAGGATGAGGGCCGGATCGTTAATCAGAGCACGCGCTATAGCCACACGTTGCTGTTCACCTCCGGATAGCTCATTGGGAAAGTGGGTCGCACGGTCGATAAGACCGACAGCATCAAGGGCTTGCAGGGCTGCGTCCTTGGGAAAATCCAGATCGCTGTACATCAAAGGCAGCTCCACGTTCTCCTGAGCCGTCGTACGGGCCAGTAAATTGAAGGATTGGAACACGAACCCTATTTTACGATTGCGCAGGTCGGACAGTGCATTGTCCGAAAGTGGCGCTACATCCACATTGTCAAGCTCATAGGTGCCGCTGGTCGGTTTATCCAGACAACCAAGAATGTTCAATAGCGTAGACTTTCCAGCCCCAGAGGATCCTCGGATCGATATAAACTCTCCGGCGTCAATGGCAAAGGTGATGTCCTTTAAGACCTCCACTGGAGCGTTCCCATCTTTCTGATAGGACTTGACGATCTTCTGAGCTTTAACCATTTGCACTTCTCCGTGTCGCCCTTGGATTCAGGCCATTTTGTCGATTGGAAGTCAGACCGACTCTATTCTGTAGGATGTTTATTCAGATCAATTAACGTATACGGAATCACCATCGGATAGACCTGCCAGCACCTCCGTAAACGGACCACTGCGCCATCCGAGCTTGATTTCGCGACGCTCTTCCGAAGCACTATCTCTGGCGAGCAACACGAAGGTACCGGATTCGTCTCGCCGTATAGCCGATCCGGGAAGGCAAAGGGCCTGTCTGTTCTCAGTGATTATCGTAGTGTTAGTCGTCATATCAGGTTTGAGAAGACCATCAGGATTCGCCAGGTCTATTGACACTTCGTAATTCACCACACTTGATTGAATTACAGCTTTGGGTGCAATGGCTCGGATCACGCCACTGAACTCCTGACTGGGATAGGTATCCACCGTCAGAGTCGCGCCCAAGCCTGGCGCCACGCGACCAATATCAGTCTCGTCGACAAAGGCGATGGCCTCCAGCTCGGCCAAGTTAATTATGGTTACAAATGTGGGGGCAGCAAGCCCCGCCGAGATAGACTCCCCTTCCTGCGTAGAGACGGAAGCCACGACACCTGCGATCGGTGTACGTATGGTCGTATAGCCAATCTGAACATCCAACAGTGCCAAATCAGCCTCGGCGCGCTTGATTCTCGCTTGAGCAAGGTCCACCCCAGCCTTCGCCTGGTCATACTCTTCGTCCGATATCAAGGCCTCTTGATGGAGGGAAGCGGATCGCCCCGCAGCCCGTACCACGTTGGCATTAGAAGCGCGTTCTAGATCGATCGAGGCCACCACCTGATTGCGCCGCGCCTGGAGTTCTGCCTGGTCCAACTCAGCGATGATCTGCCCTTCAAGTACCTGACTGCCTACGGTCACATACAACCGCGTGACCTGTCCCGAAATACGGGCACCCACCTTAACCTCTGCCCCTACCCGCGGCCGGATCGTACCTGTCGCCAGGACCGTGGTACTTATGTTACGCAGAGATGCCTTGACGACCCTGCGCACAGCAACTGGTTCACTCTCATCGATCTCCAACTGCTGATACGCGAATACGGCAGCGCTTGCTGCTATCAGAACGAGAACGACTGCTACAAACCAACGCATACGGCGCGACCTTTTTTAGGTAGTCTTTGATTTCCTTTGAGTATGAACGGGTGTGTCGATATAATATCGTTTTGTGCGACGCATAGCAACCTATCAAACATCTGGGACACCAGCCATGAACAGACTGCGTACGGGGATAATCGGAGCAGGCGGCATCACCGCACTGCTGCATCTTCCGGAGATAGCCACTAATCCGGAAATAGAGGTGTCGGTCCTGGGCGGCCGCAAGGAGCATCGCCTTCGCCAACTTTGCGATCATTACGATGTGCCGGGATGGACCAAGGACTACGAAACTATTATATCCGAT
>JABIQT010000301.1 GCA_018667995.1 Candidatus Latescibacterota bacterium | reverse complement strand
TGGCCGCGTTCGCGGTAGATCGCCAGGTCATCGTCGGTCAATTGCATATTTGAGGGCCATCTTTCTAAGATTTTAGGGTGTACCCATGCGACCCATATAAGGCGCGGAATGGAAGAAAGGTAAAACGCAGACAGCTCTAATGCCCCTGGTCTTGCCAAACCTATAGCTGTACAACCCCTCCACCAGAATCCGAGGCCTGCCTGGGAAAGGCAGAGCTGCTCAGGTTAATAAGGCACCAACCGTCCACGTACAGTCCTACTTATTCGGCGACTCAGTTGGCAGTCACCTCCACACAAGAGTAATCAGTTTAACCGCTTTAGGTCGGCAGGCTCGACGATCGCTGACACTATCAGCTACTACCAATCCACCACCGAACCATCGTCAGGGTCGAACTGCGGGCCATACGGCTTCGGATCGCCGATCAGATCCGTAAGCTTGTTCTCGTCGATGGTGATTCCCAATCCCGGGCCTGTAGGCAGGGGGCGATAGCCGTTTTCTACGGGCGGCAAGGGTTCTGCAAGCAGTTCCATATACTCATTGTCTCCCCGCTCCTGAGCGAGAAAATTGGGAATGCACCCAGCGATCTGCAGGCTGGCCGCAAGCGAGCAGGGCCCCTGCGGATTGTGGGGAGCAATTGGCGAGTAGTAGGCCTCAGCCTGTCCTGCAATGATCCGTAATTCGGTAATGCCACCCGCATAGCAGATATCCGGTTGCAGGATAGTCGCTGCACGCTTTTCGAGTATCTCCTTGAAGCCCCATTTGGTGAAGATCCGCTCTCCCGTGGCAAGAGGTATATGCGTCTTGGCGGCTATCTCAGCCATCACATCGACATTGAGAGCTTGCACGACCTCTTCATAGAACCATGGGTTATACGGCTCAAGCGCTTTAATCAATTGGAGCGCGGTAGGAGGCTGCACAGCGCCGTGGAAGTCGACGCCTATGTCTACTCCGGGGCCATGTTTATCACGGAGCGCTTTGAAGCGGTCAACGACCTCGTCGACGAAGAGTGGGCTTTCAATATATTTGAAGGCCTTCCGCGAGCTCTGCGGGCCAACCTTCATAGCGTTGACTCCCGTCTTCTCACTGACCTCGCCATAGACACGTACTCTGTCACGCGTAGGGCCACCCAGAAGCTTGTAGACGGGCACACCGAAGCACTTGCCGGTAATGTCCCACAGCGCCATGTCTATTCCGGATGAGATTGCTGTTTTTATGGGACCGCCTCTGTAGAAGGCGCCTCGATGAATAGCCTGCCAATGGTGCACCACAGGTCGGGGATCCTTGCCGACCAGATAATCGGCGACATCGAGGGCTCCGGCGGCACAGGCTTTGGCATCATCCTTGAGCATCTCGCCCCACCCGGTGATGCCAGCATCTGTGGAGATTTTGACAAAGACCCAGGAGTTTTTCAGCACAAACGTTTCTATCTTACTGACTTTGATTGCTTCGTTGGGGCCAATAGGGCCCTGATTATCGGACACGGAGTGGATCCTTTCCGCAAGCGGTTGATATTTCGGTGGGCGAGTTTCTGGTTGGTACAACGTATCTTGCCTTTTCCGATTGAGCGACCGTTACCGGCCGTTCTCCGAGGCCTCCTTGGCAACTGCCTGGATCATCGCACGGATATAGCCGAACTGATAAGCCCACCCTTGACTCACCCGGCCCGACACGCCCTCGGGCGCTGCGTCGTCTGGATGAGTGGGTGCATGGTCCGGCATCAACATATAGGGATAGTCGGTGCGATGAAAGATTCGTGCCAGCTCGTGCATGTCGACGTCACCCTCATCCGGCCAGACCTCGACGAAATCGTTTAGCTTTCCGCGGATATTTCGGAAGTGTACGTTGAAGATCTTCTTCTTCTGCGAAAAATACTCAACGATCGGGGGCAGTTCTTTGCCGGGATCATCGAGTCCTTCGGCGGCGACGCCGCAACAGAAATTGAACCCGTGGTACGGACTGTCAACCAGTTCGCTAAACCGCTTCAAACCTTCGAAAACCGGATAATTCCAACGCACCTCACCGCGTAGCACAGGTGACGGCGGATCGGGTAGATGACTGGCCATCTGAACCTTGTTTAGCTCGGCTACGGGTATCACGCGCTCAAGGAAGTAGAGAATTCGGGCGAAAATCTCGTCGCGGTCGACCTGACCACCTTTATGCGGTTCGTCGTTGTCATATTTAGAGAACTCGAACGAACTGAATCCCGATCCTCCCCGGCCGTAGCGTTTCTCGGTGCGCTGGTAGCCGACAACTGAGAAATTGTAATTGAGACCGCGGAGCCCCGCCTTACCGGCGTTTTCGATCCAGCCGCAAATGGCGTCCAGATCGCGGTCACGCTGCGGATCCTCTGCCAATGTGATGCTCTCGGCGATGGGTATGTGGATCATTTCCAGCTCGACGCCTTCCGCAGCAGCCTCCTCGCGCCCCCTCAGTAGCGAATCAAGGTCGTCCGGATCGATGGAAGTATCCATATGGGTGACGCCGTGTCTCACCATAAACTGCAACTCATGTCGCGATGTGCCAAATCCCTGACAGCCTACATACATTTTCTTCCCTTTCGGTTGTAGCTTCTGGTTTTCATCCTGGGAATGACTTGGCAACCGTCCAAACCCAGCTTTCTCATAGTGTCTCACAGAATTGACGCTTGCCCCAAAATGCACGCATCGAAGCCAATCTTCAATGCTTCCGTTTCCCCTGATTGAATGTTTTTTGGAATACGCTACAGGATCCCGTGATTCTGCAGCCCTGAATTGACACATAGCTGCTTATTCGACCCGTTGAATATTGTGGAGCTTTAGTCATTCATGACCTGCAAGAAGCTCCAACAGAATGGCATTCATACCTTGTCAGATCGGTTCGGCCTTTCAGCGTTCCCGGTTTGTCTGATCTGTCGTCAATCATATCGGCCGCGAAGTCAAATGAGGTTACTCCACAGCCATACACCAACCCCGGGCGACGACTTGCATCGCCTCTCTCCAAAGGCTTGAGAGTATTACCGAACTTCTTCCGGTCTCGCAGACGCGCCAGCTCCCAGAAGGTCACGCATCACTCCGATTTGGTACCACACACGATCTCTACTCCGACAGGAAATTCCCTCCGATAGACGCGAGTGACGAATTGAAATCCTGTCTCCTCTAACAGCGGCGCGATGCAGACTGGGCGGCTCACGAATAGTCCGCCTCCGAACCAGGGCACCGATATGTATAGGCGCTCGAACCAGCTACGCTCAGATCCCTGTTTACTCATGTGGACCAGGACGATCCGTCCTCCAGGACGCAGCACCCGATGGCACTCGGCGAGTATATCGGGAATTCTCGGTGTATCCACGAGGTCCAGGAGGCGGCTGCAGAAGATGAAATCGACTGAACGCGCTACGAGGGGTACATGGCACGCATTGCCACAATGCAGTTGTACTCGGTTCCCCATACCCGAACCCATCACATGCCTTTGCGCTTGGCGCATCATTCCGGTCGACATATCGATGCCGATGACCCGGCCCGTGGCTCCAACGCGGCGAGCAATGCGGATAAGGTCACGGCCGGTGCCGACACCCAACTCCAACGCTACATCTCCGGCTCGTAAGATGGCATGCTGGAGAGCCTCGGCGCTACTGGATGAACCAAGGCCAGCGTTCAGGGAATAGACGGCACTGAGACGGTTGTAGCGACGAGTCGCCTGCTTCGACGTCGACGCTGCAGGAATCATCGTGTTAGTATGCTCTTCCATAGCATCATCTTTTTCGCTCAAGGAAAATGTCGCAGCCCAATCGCCTGGCGTAAATGCACTCCGGATTCAGTGCGAGGCTCAACGATCAATATGACACAAGAAATAGCAAGAAATAAAGCCCAAAAGGCACCAACAACAGATACGTGAAAAATCCTGAGCACCCGAAAACTATTTCGTTGGCGAACATACGGAGCTTCCGGGTACGTAAGGCCGAACCTCAAAAGCAAAAGGGAAGAGCTCATACTACGTTCAGAGCACACTGATTTTACCATAACGGTCATCGGGCAGGTCTTGTGGCTTAGGATTTATTGCTTAGCAAGAGATCCACTCGCCAACTGAGTACTCCTTGCTGCACATGTCTCGTCCGAAAAACAGGAGTCACCAGGGCTTTGATGGGCCGTTCTTGCGTTCGTCACCCAAGGATCACGATTGGCTACTCCAGACCTTTTGGGGTAGATCCGGATGATCACAATTGATGATATCAAGTCCCCATTCAAGTCTCTCGCTGATCCAGTGTTCATCCGAGAAAACTGATGCTGCCACAGGAATCCCCGCATTGTGGGCCTTTTCAATTAACGCAGGGCTGACGATATGTCGATTTGGATGAAGGAAATCTATATCGTTCCTAGTGACTTGCTCATAGATATCATCCGATTCGCTCGGGAAGAGAATTCCTGTGGTCAACTCAGGGCAATTCAACTTGGCATGGATCAGATGTTCGAATTCCGATGAAATAATAAGAGATCTATCAGCCAAGTCGTAACTCTGAACCTGGTGCGCGATCTTTTCAACATCTTTAGGCTCCAGGCTTGGATGCAGGTCCAGACACACGCCAATTTTGTCCTTCGCCCAAGCAAGCAAATCTCCCAAGGTCGGAATTCCTACCCCCCTGTACCCCACATCGAACCAACTGCCAGCGTCCAGGTCTTTGATCTCTTCGATTGCCATTTGGGCGACATGCCCCGTGCCATTCGTTGTCCGGTCTACGGTAGCATCGTGCATCAAGACATAGGTGCCATCCTTTGTCGCTCTCACATCGGTTTCTACCCATTCTGCTGCCAGCTCAAAACCTTTTGCAAATGCGGCCAGCGTATTCTCCGGTGCATAACCGACGGCCCCTCGATGCCCTATCACTAGTGGAGCCTGAGTTGGTTCTCGAATTTCCATGCGCGTCCTCTGAATGTCTGGTGTGGGAGCAAGTTGACGTGTGATGCCCCGGAGCCGTTACAGACCACTCACGTGTTTTCGGTTTGGCCGAACGTTCTATTTCTTCCTATATCTTGGACGATTGTTATGTTCAAGAAAGCTCTTCTCCGAAAATCGGAATACATCATAATTGCCTTCACCGTCAACGGTCTGATGCACCACAACAAAGGTAATGGGCGACCTGGTTTGCTCTATTTTCCGATAGATATCCTGAAACAATGATATGTCTGTCGAATCAGGGATAAACCGGAACAGAGCCTCCGATTGATTCTTTCGGTTTTTCCACAGGAAGTCATTTCCGCACTTCTGAATAGTACAACCATTCTCTTCGGCTGCCGCTCCAAGAGCACGCTCAATCGCTTCTTGTCCGTCATGAAAGATCTTTCCCCATTTTCGCTTGAACTTCTGACTGTAATCCTCGAACATTGCGTAGATTTTCTCGTTCATGATCTCCCCACTTGATCAACAAGAATCCGTGGCGTACCCATAATTGGTGAATCTGCATCGATGCCGCAATCGAATCAAATCGCCACAGAAATTGAGTTAAGAATGGCGAGCCACCAAATCGCTCTGACAGGAAAGATTCAGCCAGGTGCTGGCCCTGTTTGCGTATGGATGTACATCCCACACAGAATGGGTGCAAGAGAACTACGATTCTTCGAGAAACCGCCTACCCACCGGGATCAGGTGGTTTATTTCGTTTGATCCAACAAACTCGTAGATAATCATCCCACGCTGGAGCAATGCCTGTTCAGATTTGTTGCCCTTCATGTAAATCATCACCTTTTCAGCGTCAGCTTGGGTGCCCGTGATCAAAGTATTGACTTTGATCCGCAATCCTTCCACCTCAAAGGATGTATTGCGGATACCCAGTAAATCTGCGTTCATTTTAGCTGCAATCTGGCTTAGCTGGACCGGGGGGACCTGAAAATCCTCGACAACCTGCCAACCATCAGGCATCTGGGGTGTGGGAACTGCCATAGCAGGTTGATTATCAGCAGATTCACATCCACCGATTATTCCAATAGAGATAAGCACAAAGAAACCCAGCAGCTTGATATTCATTACAGCCTCTCTCGCTCTTAGAGATACTTTGATTGAATGGGAGGAATCCGTTCACAATAGTCTTATTGCCTAGATTAATCTGTCAAAAAGTAATGATCATTGTTCAATCCATGGTAAAAGTGAACGGCTCTGAACGGCAGTGAAACCGTAAATGACCCATTAAGGTAACGGATGCCTTACGCTCCTGCTATGATATGGTCGAATATTCCTCGCGGACTATTTTTCCTTTCTCCCACGTTTGGATGTGCTTACCCGTAAACTCGCTTATTACAGCGTCGGAACCAGTCATTCTGTAGCGAAAGACAAGCTCGGAGACATTACCCTCTATCTCTGACGAAATCAACTTCACTTCAAAATCTTCAACCGAACCTACGTACTCCTTCTGTTTATCGTAAGACTCCTGCATGGACTTTGCGAAAACGGTACCATTGTTGAGCATCAGCACGTGCTCGTCATAGTATTTCTCACACAGTTCCAGAACACGACCACTCGTATTCATTTCTACGAAGTCATCTATCAATTCTTGCACTGGTATTTATTCCCGGTATTTGAAGTTAAGCCAGCTTCGGACGCGCGGCCGCACCGATGTGTGTTTTAGCGCCCATAGGTCAAACGATAATGCGTGGCGTCTCGGTCGCTTGTCTACAGTTCATAGGTGGTGATTTCTATCTCGTGGCCATCTGGATCGTTAAGATATATCGAGTGGGCGATCTCGTGATTCTGGAACTCAAACGCGATCGATTGCGTCTTCAATCTTCGGCAAAATGCATCAAAACAAGCCCGACTCGCGCGAAACGCCACATGACGCATAGCTAAAGTCTCCCGACCAGGAGTCTGCTTCGGATCCTTACCTTCAACCGGAAATAAGGCGATCGCTGTGGTGCCTACACCGACAACGGCAGGGAAATCTCCCCAGATGTCTTCGTGACGCCGCCCAAGTCCCAGGCCCTGCTCGTACCAGGTTACGGAACGGCCGACGTCCTGGACAGCGAGTGCGACATGATCGATCCCATCAAGTTCATCCATGGATTCTCCATCTGCGCTCAACCTCCAACCACTGCAAGAAGACTCCCAATAGTTGCTGAGCCTTTATTTGGCCGCCATTCGCAATTGTAACGCCGCCTTCACGCCTTTCTTCGCCGGATGCCGAAGGGCATGTCGAATGAGCCATTTTCTATCCGCCGATGCCCCTTTCAACCATCGCCCGCAGATTTCAAACGCCAGCTCGGGATGATCCTTGGCAATATCGCCTATGTGATTCGCAACGCTGCGCCGGACGTACAGCTCTGAATCGTCCTTCAGCGCTTCGAGGATAGGCACCACCGGACGCGGGTCTTCGATGAACGCTGGAATTCGTATGGCCCAGGGCAAACGCGGCCGGGCACCTTCAGTACACAGCCGGCGCACGTGCGGGTCGGGATCACCTGTCCACTCCACAAGACGCACAAGAGTGCGTTCCGGCCAGCGGATCAGAAAAGGACGCATGGAAAACTCAGCCGAAAACCGACGCGTGATCTCGTACTGCGCCTGCATTGATGCTTCAAACGGGTCACTGCCGCCGTTTCCCTCCGCGTCCAAACCGTAGAGGGCGACAAACGAGACGTGCGGCAGATAGAAGAACCCACCAAGTCCCAGGTCGCTCGTAGCCGACAGGGGCGGTGTCAGTGAGCGGACGAGCATTTCGACTGCATCGCCATAGCACACGGGTAGGTATTTCCGAAGCGTCCTGGCGAGGTGAAGTCCCCGTTCGAGAATCGCCAGCGGTGCAATTCCCTGCATGGCTTCGCGCAGAAATGAACAGCTGTCGAACTCCGGATGCACGAGTGTAATGTTATGAGACAGACATTCGACCGCTTCTCGATCGAGTAGTGTCTTCAGCGTGCTCCCTTTCTGGATGGAGCGTGGGGCATCAGGAATACGTGGATGTCTCATAGCTGGTGGTTATAGACCTTTTCGCCGTATGGGGCAGAGGGAGTATGGCTCAATCGGTACAGAAATTCACGCAGAGCGCCTGATGCAGGCCGCTAAATGCCCGGAAGCGCGAACAGGGCGACCTTGACAGTTCTCACGGAGGTTTCCACCGATGGAATGATACCC
>JABIQT010000574.1 GCA_018667995.1 Candidatus Latescibacterota bacterium | reverse complement strand
CCAGCAGCAATGCCGTCGCTCGGTTCGCGGGACAACTCGTACATCTTGCGGAGCAGGCGTCTGAACACGATATCAAGATATGTGTCGAGCATTTCCCGGGCCGGGGACTGCCAACTGTCGCGGCAACGCTCTCACTGCTTCGTGATATTGGCCATCCGAATCTCTATCTCCTCCTCGATACGGGACACACGCAGATTTCAGGGGAAGATCCGGCACAGGCAGTCAATGATGCTGGAGATCGATTAGGATACGTCCATTTTGACGACAACGACGGCAAGGAAGACCTGCACCTGGGGCTGTGTGACGGGATACTGACCGAGGACACCATCAAGCGAACGATCGACGCATTGATATTAAACAATTATACCGGTGCCGTGAGTGTCGAACTAAGCAATAAGCTGGCAAATCCGTTGCAGGACCTGCGCCAAAGCAGGGAAATCCTGATCCGCAACTCCAGTGGATCCTTGACCTGATAAAGGAGCAATCTATCCGCGACTTGCTATAGTTTTTCAATTGGTATTAGAAAATGACCTGTTCACCTGCAAGGCCTGCACCGGAATCAAAGCCGGTGCCGCCCTTTGGTGTATTCTATGCGCGCGGACAACTCCACTCCTTACCTCTTATACGTACCCCTGCTAGTACTGATGTGCGGTCTATCAGCGTCAGAAGCTCGTGGCCAGGGCCGTTCCTCCGAATCTCCGATATCCATCTACCAACGAGAAATGACTACCACGGTAAGCCCTGGGCAGACGGCAGTTAAGCTTCCCGACCTGTTTATCGTATATCACACCGAACGGATCTTTGCTGACTCTGTTCTTTTGCAACGCGATGACGACTACAAAATGGACTACGAGCGCGGCCTGATCGTATTGAGACTGCCTCAATCAGCCGATCTCGCATTGAATGTGATGTACGAGGTATATCCTGTTTCCTTAAAGAAGAGTTACAGTCGAAGGCCCATGGTGATCGAGCACTCCCTTGCTGATTCCACTGATAGCAGAGCGTCCCCACATCTTGCCGTTCCGAGACGAAGTTCGCCCTTCTCTACGTTTGACTCTTCGCTTGATATCTCGGGCAGCAAGACCTTCAGTATCCTGACAGGTTCGAATCGTGACGCCTCAATGACACAGTCACTACGCGTCCAGATAACCGGGAAGGCCGCTGAAAATGTAGATGTGGTGGCTATTCTATCCGACCGCAGTAGTCCAATCCAACCCAACGGCAACACCAAGCGCCTACAGGAGTTGGACAACGTGCTGATCGAAGTCCGTACGCCTAACGTAACTACAACCATGGGCGACTACTCCATATCACTCAGGAAGTCAAGTCTGGCGGGCTATGATAGAAGACTCAAGGGTGCCCAAAGCCGAGTTACACTTCCCAACGGTTCTTTCCAGGTCGCTGCGGCCGTGTCGCAGGGCAAATTTACGACGAACTCGATACAGGGAATTGAGGGCAACCAGGGCCCATATCAACTGACAGGTGATGACGGTGCCCAAAGCATACTGGCAATCGCCGGTTCCGAGAAGATCTGGGTGGACGGAGTGCCTGTCTCCCGCGGTGAAGATCAGCAATATACCATCGACTATTCCACTGCACAGATCACTTTTACGAGAAATCACCTCATAACCGGCGACTCGCGAATCGTAGTGGATTTTGAGGCCTCGAATCAACAATACCGACGTAATCTGTACGTCGGCCGCGGTGATTTCACTTTGGGAGACCGGGTCTCGTTTGGTACGACCTTCATCCGCGAATCGGACGAGCGAAATGCGCTAAGCCTACAGGAAACGATTGTGGGAAACACCGTGAACCTGAAGGCAAACGAGCGTGGAGAGGAGGAGCGTGCGGTTGCCACTTACAGAATAGAATACGATGCCCTTTACGGTCAGTCCGTTTATAGGTATGTGGGTCCGGACTCCGGAACCGTGTCGGTTAACTTTGCTCAGGTCGCCACGAATCGCGGAGACTACCTACGAATTGATTCGGAGGTCTATCGTTTTGTCGGAAGCAATCAGGGCGATTTCATGCCGATCTCTCCCCAGGCACTTCCCGCCACTCAATCGGTACTCGCCTTCGATTTGCTCGCCAAGCCAACCGACAGCATCTCTCTCACCAGTGAATTAGCTATGAGTGGTTACAGTGCGTCCACCGGCAACGCCGGTGGTTTGGATCAAAGACGAAATGGAAACGCCTTCCTGTTCCGGGCGGATGTGGAGCCTGTGGCAATACGGACATATGGATTGCCCCTCGGGGCCATATCAGGTAGCGGAATGGTGAGAGATATCCAGAGCACATTCACACCGTCCGGAAGGATAGATCAAGCGGAATACCATCGGCGATATGGACAGGGATCTGGAGAGTCGTGGCGAGGGAGAGTGGTTGAGGCCAATCTCGGACACCGCATTGGAGACAGAACGGAACTGAAGGCCGGAATCGGCCGAATGAAGCGAGCGAATGGTTTCCGTTCCGATCGGCAAGATCTGGTGCTTACTGCCATGCCCATCTCCAGCTTGAAATTCAGCTACACCTACGACGACGTAAATTCAGGTTCCTCACCTGTATCAATAGTTACAATCGGAACGCCCTCCTCCACTTCCAAACTTGGCTCACGGTGGAGGAGACAGCACGCAGCCGCTCGGTATGGCTCCTCGAGATTGGGTACTATCTTCACCTTCACCCAAGAGAAGCAGAAACAGAATGAAGACAACAGCCTCAGGGATGGCAGGAGCTTCCGCGAATTCACAGCTGGGTTCGATCGCATCCAGTGGGGTCGCTTTAAGGCACTCAGCACTGTGGCACTTCGGACCACATCAGTCGTTTCGCGAGCAGATGATGCGAAGACTTCCTGGCTACATGAGTCAACAGCCAGAACGCTCCGCCAGCAAGTATCCATGCAGGAGTGGCAGGCTCTGACCATATCGGCGCAGATGATACAGCGCTACAAATCGTTCAAGCAAGTCGACGGAACGGATAATCTGGAAAACCTTATAGACGCTCGTCTGCGATTCAGGCCCTGGCGCCAGGCAGTAGATGCAGACATGCGATACGAGATCAATAACACATCGAGCGCGCAGTCGGACCGGCAATATATAAATGTCGGGAGGGGGCGAGGAAATCTTAGACTGGACGAAGTGTCCGGTGAGTATATCCCGGATACCGATGGGGATTATGTAGTCCGGTACGATCAGGTGGGCAAATACGAACCGGTGACCGGCATAAAGGCCAGCATGAGATTGAAGTCCCAGATGCGACGTCAGGCAAAGTCGATACCAGGAGTTGCAGGAGCCTTTATGCGAAATGTATCAACGGATACCTATGTTGCGGTGGATGAACGGTCGCGGGCAAGGGACCGGCGATCACTCTATCTCCTGAATCTCGCCCAGTTTCAACAGGATAGCACTACGGTGCTGGGATCAATGAGCATTCGGCAGGATGTCAACCTCTTCCAGGGAAACCGGCGTTTTGATATGCGTTTACGCTACCGTAGAAATAGCACCATGAATAACCAGCTTGTATCGGGTTCGGAATACCGATATACGAATGAACTGTCCATGAGGATCAGGACTTCATTTACCCCAAGAACTGTTACGGAGCTCACTATACGCAGAGATGTTAAGATTCGCACAGATGGTGGAAGCAACGGATACCGAATTGCGTCCAGAAGCGGATCGATGAGTGCCTCCCACAGGCCTAGCCAGCCATTGGAGCTGTTTGCCAGACTGCAGGTGCTCTATGATACAGACCGTCTGTCGGGCATTAAATCCTCCCTGGTAGGAATTACCCCAAGAGTTACATATTCATTTCGGGGCAAGGGCCGTGCACGGGCCGAGGTCGACTGGTCGATCGTCCGAGCACCGGTAGGATTGT
>JABIQT010000680.1 GCA_018667995.1 Candidatus Latescibacterota bacterium | reverse complement strand
TATGGCACATTCCCACGTGTGCTTGGACTCTATTGCCGTGAAAGACAGTATTTCAAGATGCCCGAGGCAATTTATAAAATGACCGGGATGCCTGCGAAGCGCCTGGGCCTCAAGGATCGTGGCAAGATCGATGTGGGCTATGCCGCTGACATCGTTGCCTTCAATCCGGAAACCGTAATCGACCATGCCGATTTCTTCAATCCGCATCAGCATGCGACGGGTATCGAATATGTGCTCGTGAATGGATCGATAGCCGTTGACCAGGGGCAACATTCAGGTGCCTTGGCCGGCAAGGTACTGCGACGTGGATAGTAACCTGTCGGCTCAAGGCTGCTGCCCAAGGCCTTGCTCTATCAAAGGTACGAATTGAACGGCCATGATATCTTTTTCTATGCGAGATGAATCAATGCCTTTGCAGAGCAGAACCAGCCGCTGAGTCCCAAGATCCTCACCGATCGGAGCGACCATGCGCCCGCCAGGACGCAGTTGCGCCCACAGGGGTTCCGGGACCGCGGGTGCGGCACAAGTAAGAATGATCCGATCGAATGGCGCCTGTTCTGGCCATCCCGCAGAACCATCTGTATGCCGAACGCGCACACGGCGGCAGTCAATTCCACGCAAACATCGAAATGCTCGCGCTGCTAGTTCCGGTATCAACTCGGTGCTGAATACATGTTGTGCCAATTGTGCGAGGATTGCGGCTTGGTAGCCAGATCCTGTACCCACCTCCAGAACCTTGGCATGCACATTCACGCACAGCAATTGTGTCATTACTGCGACCATATATGGCTGCGAAATGGTTTGGGAGTATCCGATCGGTAGGGCTGTGTCGGCGTAGGCCAGGTCAGCGTATTGCTTGGGCACAAATCTGTGACGCGGGACATTCATGAGTGCCTCATGAATCGCACTATCCGTTACTGGTATGCTGGGTGAGCGGGGAAATGTAACCTTGGGGCGGATCATCAATTCGCTCCCGACCAGTGTTTATACTGTGTAGGTCTACGGGATGCACATAGGTGCCGGACTGAACCATACGAGTAGAGGGGAGAACTGCCGGCGCGATCTACCGCTATTTGAGGTGTTGGTACCATTGCGGTTCGGATGTTTCAGAATTGTCAAGTCGATCGCGCTGTTGTAGCAGGTGGCTGCGAACGCTGTGTACGCACACAATGACTTATCCTCGCCTCACCGCGATTGTGAAAAGTTGAGTATTCGAGATTGCTGCGAGGCGGTCTCTGAACGCACCGAAAGCCAGTAGCGCTACCTATTCCGGCTCCGTCCAGTGGGCAAACAGCGGCTGCACGGCGGAAGGGAGACGGTCAAAAACATCCATCGGCAACGAAGGCACTGAGTTCTCAGTTTTGCCCGGGTTGTCCACCATCCGTAACCTATCTCCGGAAGTCGGTCTTAAGATCTCAAGGTTGAGCCACCAGGGGGCATACCGGACCACCACCGCCACCCTTGGATCAGGGGACATATTAGGGGCTGTCGCGTGCCAGAGCCGACTGTCCATGATCAAAACACTTCCGGCTTGGCCGCACGCGTGTGTTTCCGTAGGATACGGATCGTTTTCGGGAACCCCATTTGATCCCGTAGGATTTTTGGGACAGCGATGGCTTCCCGGTACGACGAGCGTACCTCCGTTTTCCTTGGAGAATGGCGAGAGCATCCAGATGGTTGTCAAATGCATGACCGCATCTGGATATGGTATAGGAACATGACCGGCGTTCTTTTGATTGAAAGGCCAATCGGCATGCCACCCGCCGCGGGCATTTCCCGGTTCATTGATGGTCGCTGAGGTGAAAGAAATCCGTGGATTGTGTCCAAGCAGGGCGTTCACCAGAAGTAGAATGCGGTCATCGGCAAGGTAAGGGGCAAGGGACTGGTCCCAGTTTATGTATGTGCTGACATGGCCGATGGCGTGGGGGGCGTTGGGATTCTTGTGCCGCGCCACGACTGCCTCACATTCTTCTCTGATAGTGGCGACGCGGTCGCTGGGAATCACCCGGTCCAGCACACACCAACCGTTCATTCTAAGATGCAGCATCGACTGTTCAATGGTCGTGTCACTCTCCAACACCAGAAATGTCTCCTTTGTCAAATATAACACATAGAATCCTCACATTTCCGTATTCTACCCCTGGCTCTGGGCACTGTCAATACTTCTTGACACGTCTTCCGCGCCCGAACTACGTTTGCGTCTTGATCCGACTCCAAATGGGAATTGATAAATGAAAACTGTAAAATCTCAGGAACCACTCCTGGAAAAAGGCGCCTCCATATCGTCGACTGAAGAGGTGGACCGACTCAACGGTCTGGCCTGGGAGATAATGGGTGAGAATCCAGATCAGGCGCTGGAATATGCACTCCACGCCGTGGCTATGTCCGAGCAACTCGGTTACGATCGTGGATTGACATATGGTCTAGGTTACAAGGGGTTCGCACAAGTTCTCCAGTCCGATTTTGAAGACGCCACCACCACACTTCTTCGAGCCCAATTGCTGGCGGAACGACTTGAAGATCCATACGGGCTTGGATTGATATTCAGCGCTCTCGCGAGCATCGAAACCAGTTTAGGTAACTTTGACCAGGCCCTGGCTTATGCATTCAAGGGACATGGTTTTGCGCAGGAAGCGGGCGACCGCCAACTGGAGGGATGGATAACACACGGTCTCGGTATGGGGTATCACGAAATAGGTGACTACGAGCGGTCCCTGGCATTTTATAAGGAGAGCCTAACCATTTTCGAGGAGGATGGTTTCGAGGTGGGCGTTGCCCGCGCACTCAATGGAGTCGGTTCCGTTCTTCAGAAGATAGGTGACGATGGAAGCGCATTGGAGCACCATCGAAGGAGCCTCGAGATATTCGTTACGGATCAGAATCCGTTGGGGGAAGCACGAGCCCTGAACGATATTGGTAGTATCTACCAGCGACAGGGAAAACTGGACGAAGCTCTAAATCACCATCGGAAAAGCCTTCGATTGCGCGAGAGAGTAGGCAATAGACAAGCACAGAGCACCAGCTTGATCCACATAGGTGAGGTGCACAGACAGTTGGGGCACAATGAAGCTGGTCTGGACTACTTCAACCGTGCCCTGACGTTGGCTTCGGAGATTAAATCGAAGCCACGTATCTATCAGGCCCACGAGGCCTTGGCCGAACTGTATGAGGAACTCGGAGATACGCTCAACGCACTCTTTCATCAGAAGGCTTTTCACGAAATTAAAGAGGCGGTATTTGGCGAGGAAGCCAATGCCAAAATGGCGAATTTGCGTATCAGCGTTGAGGTCGAACAGGCTGAGAAAGAAGCGGAGATGGGCCGAAAGCATAACGTGGCTCTGCAGCAGAAGAACGATCAGTTGGAAGACCTGCTCAAGGATCTTCAAGAGACTCAGAGTCAGCTTATTCAGTCGGAGAAGATGGCTGCACTCGGTGCCGTTGTCGCCGGGGTCGTCCATGAAATGAACACGCCGGTTGGGGCTATAAACAGCGATATCGATGTTATGAAGCGATGCGTAGATAACATTCTGGGAGCACTGACAGTCACGGGAAACATTGAGGATCTGGAGCTGCAACCCCAATTCAGTCGTTCCGTAAAATTGCTGGGACAGACCAGCGAAAATGCCCTGAGCGCGGGAGAACGTATCGCACGTATACTCACCAGTCTAAGAAGCTTCACACGCTTGGACGAGTCCTCGTTTCAGAAGGCGGATGTACATGAAGGTCT
>JABIQT010000254.1 GCA_018667995.1 Candidatus Latescibacterota bacterium | reverse complement strand
TTTTCCTATCAGATCGGTGAACCATCCGCTCGCGCATCCGGTAGAGAGTATGTGTGATTCCGGTAGGCAGGTTGGCCCAGCCCAAGGCCGCACGTTACATCTCTCGCCTTAGCGGGGGATCCGACCCCGTGGCATCATCTAATCAAAGAGGAACTTGACACTATCTCCCTGTAGGGGACACAGTAATGAGAAGTCAGAGGCATAAATCGACGTAGCCAACCTCGTCATTGATAACGTTAGTCAACACGCATGAGTTTTCTACGATAACCGATTCAGCCGTGTGCCAGTTTTGGGGCATTTTGGCCTCGTGATTGACACATGGGCTACGGTTCGATAACGTCAATTCCATCTTCTACCAATTCAACATTGGATCCCACCGATACCCATTCGAATCCGCACCTTACAATCTGCCCCGTCCTACGTTTCTACCGGCAAATTGAGCGCAAACATTTCCTCAGCCGATGGAGGGAGAGTTGATCTATTGGAGCTCAGCCAGAAATGACATCACCGAGCGCACACCTGTTATAGGCTAAGCGGCGGACCTCTTGTTTTTCGCGATGAAAGACCTAATCATATTGTACCATAACACAGAGGGAACTACATGTTTACCGGATCCATAGTTGCGCTTATTACACCTTTTCAAAATGGCCAGGTGGACGAACTGGCGCTAAGGAATCTAATTCGTTTTCACCTCGCCAATGGCACAGATGGTATTGTTCCGTGTGGCACAACTGGCGAGGCAGTTACACTTACCCGGCAGGAATGGGAACATGTCATCTCAGTGACGATTGATGAAGCTAAAGGCAAGATACCGGTGATTGCTGGCACAGGCACCAATGATACGGTGAAGACGATTGAAATGACACGGTATGCTCAATCTGCAGGCGCAGATGGAGCACTGATTGTAACGCCGTATTACAACAAGCCGACACAACGTGGACTTGTTGCCCATTATACTCAAATAGCTCGCAAAGTGGACTTGCCTCTGGTAGTGTACAATGTCCCCAGCCGCACAGGAGGTAATGTGCTGCCTGAGACCATGGCAGAGCTCTCTCAAATCGAGACAATCGTTGCTGTGAAAGAAGCAAGTGGCGATCTTGAGCAGATTGGGCTGATCAGCGCGTATTGTGGCGAGCAGATAACGATCCTATCGGGAGATGACACCCTGACACTTCCCATTCTCTCGGTGGGTGGCAAGGGCGTCATTTCCGTTGTCGCAAACATTGTTCCCCAGGATGTATCGGACTTGCTCGCGCACTACAACGCCGGACGCCACGCTGACGCACTGCGAGCATTTCTCCGTCTTCTTCCGTTAAGCAAAGCCATGTTCATTGAAACGAACCCAATTCCGGTAAAAACAGCAGCCGCGATCCTCGGACTGGCCACAGATGAGATGCGCCTGCCCCTGGTATCTATGTTAGAGGAACAGCGGGTGCAACTCACTGATTTCCTGAGGACGTATGGACTTCTAAATATGGCATCAGCATGATAGCGATCACGTTGAGTGGTGTCGCAGGACGTATGGGAGTGGCAATAGGTCGCGCGGTCGCAACCTCGGATGATATTCGTGTAGCGGGGGCTCTGGGACCGCCAAATCGACCCTATACAGGGCATGATCTTGGAGAACAATTAGGCACTGGAACTCAGGGCATCGTGATTGAAGGAAATGTGGGATCCGTACTGCAACCCGGGCGGACCTGGGTGGAATTCTCGACGCCCAAAGCTTCAATCGCCCATGCGGAACAGGTAAGTGACATGGGTTTGCCACTCCTTATAGGTACTACGGGGTTCACCGATTCCCAGGTGGAGGTGATACGAAAGTATTCGGAACATATTCCCTGCCTTGTTGGATCTAACATGTCGCTTGGTGCAAACCTACTCTTCCTGCTAACAGAATATGCCGCTCGGTTGGTCGATGCGGATGCAGATATTGAGATCATTGAGTCACATCACCGGTTCAAACGTGATGCACCAAGCGGAACTGCGAAAGACCTGACGGAGAGCATTCTTCGTGGACGGCGCCAAGTCTATAAAGCCGTCTACGGCAGAGCTCCTTCGAGCGGCCCGCGGACGAACCGAGAGATCGGTATTCACTCTATCCGTGCCGGAGACATTTCGGGAGAGCATACCGTCCTCTTTGGAAGTATAGGTGAGCGCATCGAGCTCACTCACCGAGTCCAGAGCGTTGATACATTTGCACACGGCACTCTTCACGCTATCCGATTCCTCCAGGATCGGCCAGCAGGGCTCTATACGATGATGGATGTGATCAGAAGCACCATGAATGTATCCACCGATTGACATAGTAGGGCTGCAACTCGGCCGATCTGCCGGTCTCCATCGCGCGGATGCACGTTAGCTCCATAATGGCTCGCCCTGACTACATCGTGTGGTAGGCACTAACTATATCGGCTGAATTTCCATATCAACAACGGAGAAAAACTATGGCCACGCCTGATCTGATGTCCGCAGAAGGCCTTATCAGTTTTATTCAGGAGAGCTCCAAAACCACTCCCGTCAAAGTATACGTTAAAGGATCAATCCAGACTACTCCGGTGAGCGCGCGGGAGGTAAAGATCTTCCATGCAGACAAGGATCCCGTCGTAATCGGTGATCTTTACCAGGTGCAAGCGCTTCTTGAATCTAACAAGGCCACAGTCGACGATATTCACGTGGAATATGATCGGCGGAATTCAGCTGTGCCACTCTTGGACTATCGAGAAATCGAGGCCCGAATAGAACCAGGAGCCTTGATTCGTAGCCACGTAGAAATCGGCGCGGGATGCATTATCATGATGGGAGCGGTAATCAACATCGGCGCTGTAATTGGTGAACGCACCATGATTGATATGAACGCGGTCGTCGGAGGCAGAGCCATCGTCGGTGTCGATTGCCATATCGGAGCCGGTGCCGTGCTGGCAGGCGTCATTGAACCGCCCAGCGCAAAACCTGTCACCGTAGGGGACAACGTGCTGGTGGGTGCCAATGCCGTAATCGTGGAGGGAATTGAAGTCGGACGCGGTTCCGTCGTAGCAGCCGGAGCTGTAGTGATTGACGACGTCGCGCCGGATACCGTAGTAGCGGGAATACCAGCCCGAATGATGAAACATATGGATGAAAACACGAAATCCAAGACGCAGATTGTCGATGCCCTCAGGGCGCTACCGACTCAAGATAAATGATAGATTGACAATATCAATACAGGACCGATCGGCTATCTGGCCAGAGTGACATTCAACTTGGGTCCAGCGTCAGCCATGGGCAATCTCCATAGCTGAGCCCCGCCATTAATTGATCCTCTAATCATTCTATCTACGCGGCATAGTTCCAGATAATTCGCTGATTACGACATTGAAGCGGACAGCACAGACTCTATCGGTGTCGGCGGTTCAGATAAGTAGAACTCCGCTACAAGATCAGATCAGCACGATACCTTCCATTTCCCACAGGTCGAATTCTTTGAACTCCTGCCTATTGATTGCCAACCCGCTTTCATTTATCTTAGAATTGGTCCCAGTCACTGTAAAATCCACTGGTTCGATTTAAGAATCGATACGCGCTCCACGTGACGGAAGATCACTTCTGCGGCAGCTACGGATTCCCGGAGACCTATAGTACGCTCTACGTCGGCAATGTGCTGGACCATCCAGGTGACAATGGACCTGCGAAATGGAGCCTGTACCGCTGGCACATCATGGATCCGGTGTGTTTCCAGCAAGACCTTCGTGTGACCATCCGGGCACGGAGATGGTGGCCCAACGGACGTAATCAGCCTCTGTCCGATGACATTGCCTCAGTAGCCTATTGGTATCAGAATGAACCCCACTGTCCTTATCCAACTTTACCCGTATTGGTCGAGAGATGGCCGAGATAACGTTTGAAGATCCTACCGGATTACCTTGCTTGTCAAAGGTGCCGCGGCTTTATTGCTGTGAGACAGATACCGAACCGAAACCGTAGGAGATTTCGCCGTGAAAACTATCGCACTCATAAATCAGAAGGGTGGCGTAGGTAAGACCACGACCACCATAAATCTGGGTGCGGGATTGGCAGAGCTGGGGCACGAAGTGCTCTTGATCGATCTGGATCCACAGGCCCATTTAACCTATGCGCTGGGTCTGCCGGCACACGAACTTGATGTAACGGTATATGATCTACTTAAGGAAGAGACACCACTTAAAGAAGTGATCGTGGAACGAGCCGAAAACCTCCGCGTAATTCCCTCGTCACTGAATCTGTCCGGCGCAGAGATGGCCCTGTCCAGCGTTGCCGGACGCGAATTCCTGCTCAAAGAAGCCTTAGAGACACTGGCACATGAGCCCGGCTATATCTTGATTGATTGCCCCCCGTCTCTTGGCCTTCTGACCATCAATGCCTTGACCGCAGCCAATGAGGTATACATTCCAGTGCAAACTGAGTTCCTGGCGCTTCAAGGTATGAGCTCGCTGATTCAGACGGTGGAAGTGATACAGAAACGTCTCAACAGAGAACTGGCTCTCGGCGGAATCATTGCGACCAGGTACGACAATCGCAAGACACTGAATCGAGAAGTTGTCGAGAAGATTCGAGAGTATTTTGGCGATAAACTCTTCCGCACGGTCATTCGGGATAACGTAAGCCTCGCCGAGGCTCCTGGACACGGGCAAACGATTTTTGAGTACCGGGCACGCAGCAATGGCGCGAAGGATTTCCGTGCGGTGTGTGCCGAGATGGTAGAGAGGGCAGAAAAGTGAAGAAATCACGTCTGGGGAAAGATCCTCTAGGACAGAGCCCCCCTGGCGCGGTAGCGGACTCGCTCGACTGGATATCCGATTCCCGTACCGATGAGGAAGGCCGCGTCGAGCCTACCCGTCCCTCTGAGGATGGACCAGGAAAGAAACACCCAAAGAATGCTATTATACTGTCCGGCGGCGGCGCTCTCGGCGCATTCGAGGTGGGTGTATTGAAAGCCCTGATTAACGGAAGATCGCCCGCCACCAATCATACCCCATTGCCCATTGATATTGCAACCGGCACATCTGTCGGCGCATTCAACGCCGCCTGCATGGCACTGTACGAGAAACCTGTTCGGGCGGTTGAAAACCTGGAACGTCTGTGGGTGGATCGGATTGCGGACCATTCGGGCCAGGGCGGAAACGGAGTGTATCGGTTCAGACCGCCGGCCCTCGCATGGAAACACCCAGAGCATATGGCGCGCCATCCGCTGGAGCTTCTTACGCAATTCGGTGAGGACAGTATGTTTCTGACCCGAGACTGGATCAAGCGGGGTATTGGGATGCTTCAATCCGGGGAACCTCTGGAGCATCGAGCTATGGAGATGGTCGATCTGAGTTCATTCGTATCCACAGAGCCTCTCCAGCGGGTCATTCGAGAGGCGATTCCCCTCGAACGCCTGCGGCAGTCGCGTATGCGTGTCAAGATTGTGACCACGGACTGGGAATCCGGCGAAGCTGCCGTATTCGATCAAAATCAACTCAATGATGATATGGGTCATGCTGTAATTCTGGCCTCTACGGCGCTACCTGGATTCTTCCCGCCCGTATCGATTGGCGGGCGTACCTATTGCGATGGTGGACTGGTCATGAACACGCCCACCATGCCAGCCATAGAGGCAGAAGCCGATATCATACACATGATTTACATGGACCCAGACGTGGGAGAGATCCCGCTGGCACGCTTCCGCAACACGCTGGATACGTTCGATCGGATGCTTACTATCCAATTTGCCATGAACATCAACCGCGATATAGAGCAAATTGGCAGAATCAACGATGGACTAGCGGCACTTGATGTAGGTATTGCAGGAGCATCCACGTCGGACGATACCCAAACACGTTCATTCATAAAATCTGCCGGCCACGTAATTCGACGTCAGGCAGCCTCTAATCGTCCATACAGAAAACTGCAAGTTCACCGCTATCATCCGACAGAGGATTTGAGTGGCGTGCTCGGCCTGCTCAACTTCGGCCAAGACCGCATTGAGTCGTTGATAGCCCGGGGCGAACAGGAAGCGGAGGGGCACGATTGCGAAAAGTCGGGCTGCATTCTGGCTGACTGATCTATGCCTGACTGAAGGATTATTGCCCTGTCACCACGATTGAGAATTGATTCGACCCCGCACTTGCCATCTCGCCAGACAATCCACGGCTATCGCACGAACCAACGCATTTCATACCTTGCTTCGCTCCGGACGGGCCTCAGCGAGTATGGATCATACAACAACCTAGCTGCAAATCCGTCGGTACGAACAACGATCCATCCGAAATCCCAGGCGTGGGATGCGTAGGCAAGAGGAATAGCTGGTCGAACTCGCACCAGCGGATGGGTACCGGCGATAAAGCGTTCTGATTCCGAATAATAGTAACCCGAGTGTGTCCTCACAAATACCTCATGACCGGGACCCGTGGCATTTGGATCCAGATCCTGGTACAACCCTCTGATTCCAACCTTTATCTCACACCCGTCGCAGAAAGCTTCCGAGAGCTGCCTGATCGAGCCGGAATGTGCAGCCCCGTTCCTAGCGTGCGAAAACACTTCTTGCCAGTCGTCGCGTACATGGAATCGGTATTTCTCGAAATCGTAGACGAAGTTGCTGCTTGGCGCATTGGTTTCGGCGTCCCAACTGTCATGCTGGTGATACTTGGGCATAAGATCATTCGCCTCGTCCAAAGGGGAGACACCAGGCAAGCCGCAGGCAGGCGGTCCGTCAAGATGCGGTCGTGCGATGGCCTGCTGTCCATTCTGATTGTAGAGGAAGAAAGACATGGAGGCTCGCGGTCCGAATGCATCGGGTAGCGATACAGGTTGCCTGAGCGTCATGAATCCCGCCGTCCAGCAGTCGTCCAGCAGGCACGTTACGGGGAATTCCGAGACCTCCTTGACCAATTCGCTACTGTCCGAAGAAACTTCGATATGCTCATTGTGGCGAAACTCTGTATAGACCCGCAGATCGGCGCCACCACGTATGGCTTCGCAAAGTTCGTGCTCGCCCCCAGAAATAATGTCTCGTTCCGCATCAAGCTCGAGAACGGAAGTCCATTTCATTTGCGGATTCCTTGTGGACGTACATAGGGTTGGTCGGTCATGGTTTTCTCGAAATGCACGATTCATCGGACTACATCCGGGAAGACATGGAGCGTAATGCTGTAAGCGGGTGGTCACATTCACTGTAGCACATACTCCCACTGCACCAAGATCATCTTCTTACGCGTGCCGGAAATGCGGGTGGGAGAAGGGGATTCTTGTACGAGGTCACAGTTTGCACGGAAATGGGCCCCTACACGTGCCGTCGCCGCACCATAAACCATGATATCCGAAAGATGAACTGGTTGAGAAATTCTACCAGATATCAGGGGGGGCAAAGGCAGGCGTTGGTTCGGGACTATCTTGCTGGCTGGAAAGCTATC
>JABIQT010000302.1 GCA_018667995.1 Candidatus Latescibacterota bacterium | reverse complement strand
GATGGCACGATCATGGTAGATGTTACCGGCAAGGTCATTGGGCAGATCAACGGACTGGCCGTGCTTGATCTCGGTGACTATATGTTTGGTAAACCGTCACGGATCACGGCACGAACCTTTACAGGCCAGTCCGGTATCGTGAATATCGAACGTGAGGTGAATCTGAGCGGGAGTATTCATAACAAGGGTGTTCTGATTCTAGCCGGCTATCTTGGCGGCCAATATGCAGATCGCGCTCCGCTTTCCCTCTCTGCCAGCATCGCTTTTGAACAATCTTATGACGGTGTCGACGGGGATAGTGCCTCATCGACCGAGCTGTACGCTATTCTCTCAAGTCTTTCCAATGTCCCCATCAAGCAGAGCTATGCTGTTACCGGATCAGTGAATCAATTGGGCGAAGTACAACCCATTGGCGGTGTCAACCAGAAGATCGAAGGTTTCTATGATGTATGCCTGGCAAAAGGGATTACCGGTGATCAGGGCGTCTTGATTCCCCATCAGAATGTACAGAACCTAATGCTTCGGGAAGACATTGTCGAAGCTGTCGAAAAAGGCGAATTCCATGTCTTCAGTGTAAGGACCATAGATGAAGGTATTAAGATATTGACTGGGATGCCAGCGGGCGGGCGGAACAAAGAGGGGATCTTTCCGGAGAAATCGATTCACGGTAGAGTGGAGCGGCGCCTCAATGAGATACGTTCTGACTTGAAGCGATCACGAATCAAAGACGAGAACAACGAAGAGGATGCATAGAAAATCCCGGCAAATCAAAAGTTCTCGCCACGGGCCTCACAAAAACATAATGACCGAGGGGGCACTGGTACGAACGGTTTCGAACCCACTTACGGCTGTCAAAGCCAGGACCAAGCACGATATGACACACCACATATTACCCTTGTTGTTTTTGATCGTGTTGACCGTTTCATGCGGTCAGCAGGATACGACGCCAGTTGACATCCCCGAGGCGCCTGCTCCCAAGTATACAGGAGATCTGACTCATCTCCGCGAACGGGGAAAGCTCCGCGTTATTGTCCGGCCAGATCCACTTGCATTCATGCCGCGCAACGCGGAGCCAGTCTCTATTGACCGCGATATTGCGGAGGGATTGGCCGCATCCTTAGGTCTGGAACTCGAGCTCGTCGTGTCTGACGACTACAGTAGAATGATCGATATGCTGATAGAAGGGGAGGGAGATGTCATTGCAGCCGGCCTCACAGAAACGGAGACGAGACGAGAGAGAATTGCATTCTCCGTTCCGTACCTTTTCGTCGACGAGGTCCTCGTGACAATGGAAAGTGATAGCATGCCTCAAACTCTATCGGACCTGGCTGACTACGAGATAGCGGTGCGGAGGGCGAGCTCCAACGCAGAGACCGCCTCGGAGATTAAGGCGGAGCTGCCAGGATTGCGAATCAGGGAATTGGATGAAACACTCAATACAGAAGAGATAGTGGAACGAGTATCACAGGGAGTATATCCGGCTACAATTACGGACTCCAACTACTGGGCCGCGGTCGGAGGATACTATGACAACCTCAAAACACCGGTGATTGTCGCCAAAGACAGGCCAGTCGGCCTGGGGCTTCGGCAAGAATCGACGGAGCTGCGGATCAGAGTAGATGAATTTCTACATGCTCGGTTCCTGACAAGGGATAGGGACGCAACATATAAGGATGACCTCTCAGAGATCAAGCAGCGGGGCAGACTGCGGATGATAACACGCAATAACGCCCTGACCTACTTCATTCATCAAGGGCGGGAAATCGGTTTCGAGTATCAGATGATGCATCGATTTGCGGAACAGCAAGGCTTGCGATTAGAAATCGTTATTCCACCCAGCCACGATGAAGTCATTGACTATCTGAATGATGGCAGGGGAGACATAGTGGCGGCAGCAATGACCATAACTGGGGATAGAGAGCAGCAGGCGGTTTTCTCAAAGCCCTATATGGAGGTCGAGGAAGTTATAGTGGTCCACACGGCCGATTCTACTGTTACGCGTCCCCAGGACCTCAGTGGGAAGACGATACACCTGCGAGCCAGTAGCTCATTCTATGGTAGTCTCCAACGGCTGCAGCAAACTGTGCCGGGAATAACGATAGTGACGCTGCCTGAAGATACAGAAACAGAGGAAGTTCTTGCCGGGGTGGATGACGGTACCTATGACATCACCGTAAGTGACTCTAATCTTCTGCAAGTCGAGCAGGCCTATGGGAGGCAACTCCGGTCGGCCTTCTCTGTGAAGCCTGCCCAGCTGGGTTGGGCAGTACGAAATAACAATAAGGAATTGCTCACAGCACTCAATGACTTCATAGAT
>JABIQT010000303.1 GCA_018667995.1 Candidatus Latescibacterota bacterium | reverse complement strand
GCAAATACGTCGGAACGGCTTTTGGTCCTGGTGATGCACGAGTTGCACCACGTGTTGCTGGGACATACCACGCTGTTCGAGACCGTGACGAATACGGACAACTTCGTGTTTGACTGCGTCATTAACGCTCTAGTGTCCCGGATGTTTCCTGATCGGGAGCACATCTCATTTTTGACGGAATTCTATTCCGATAAGAAATATCCGGAGTGCCTTCTGCGGCCGCCGTCGCTATGGAATGGCCGGACCGTAGAAAAACTACCTTCGGCAATCCGGTATTTGCCAAAAGGGCGTCAGATGGCTGCGGAAGTATACCGGGGCCTCTACTCGGAAACAGGGGTGACCTACGAAGAGATATACGAAATCTTACCCCGGCTTATCGCCAGGGTAGCTTTATCGGGGATACCGCTTCTGGGGGGACATAGCAAAGGCGGCTCCAACCATGGAAACATTGAGACTCGGTCTCCAGTCTTGTTTGATGTTGTCCGAAGCATCGTCGAAGAGTGGCCCCAACCGCCTGATCCAATTAGTGGGCGGTCCCTGGCAGATATCCTACGTCAGGATACGCTCTCCACACGGTCCATCGCAGGCAACCGGGCGGTATTGCGAGCACTTTTGCGAAAGGTCGGCGGCAGGGGTACGAATGGCCAGACCAGAAGGGTTGGCAATCTGCAAATTGCTGTGCCGACGCCTGTTCCGGTAATTGACCGACGAACGACCGTGTTGCGGGCATTAGGGTCAGAACCTTTGTTTTACAACGGGTCGACAGAGGTTCGACGCCGCACACCATCAGGCGACCGTGTCCATGTCTATGTTGATGTATCCGGGAGTATGGACGGCATCAAAGATGCCATCTATGGCGCGGTCAATGACTGTCGTGAGTGGGTCCATCCCTCGGTCCATTTGTTCTCAAACTCGATTGCCGAAGTCACCCGTGACGAGATTCGCAAGGGCATCGTTAGAACGACAGGCGGAACCGACATTTCCTGCATAGCTGAGCACATGAAAAATAACAAAGTGCGACGCGCCTGCATCATTACCGACGGTTGGGTAGGTGAGCCCCGTGGGGGACATTTTGCGACACTAACTAAATCCAGGCTGGGTGTCGCCTACGCGGGAAATTCTATCAACACGAATGATCTGTCTGGTGTCGCTAACCACACCGCAACCCTGAAATTGTGAGGAACAAGAAATGAGAAAAATTACACACACGGCGGAGTTCGTATTTCCAGGACATCCGGACAAGCTGTCTGACGCCATTGCAGACGCTCTCGTCCAGGAAGCATCAAAACGCGAGAAACGGGCTCTTGTTGGCGTTGAAGTTGCCGTTCATCGCAACACCGTATTTGTAACCGGGAGGATCGGATGTGGCGGAGCAGAGGTGATCGACATTGCTGAAATTGTTCGGGGCGTCTACCACTCGGCAGGATATGGGGGTGAATGGGCTCCTGCACCCGACGATCTGGTTGTTAATACAGACCTATGCCTCGGTCCCCTCGAGGAAGGTGAAGCAGAATATAGGTCGTTATCTGACGATCAAAGCATTTGCACAGGCTACGCAACGGCGACGTCGGAAACCAACTATCTTCCTATCGAGCATTGGCTTGCAAACCGACTCGGACGCCGTCTCGCTACTCTTCGAACTGAGACACCGGACCTTAACATTGGTCCTGATGGCAAAGTCATCGTCATTGTTGGTAAGAAGGACGAAAAGTATTGCCTCGATGAATTCAGTTGTTCGCTTCAGCAGAAATCAGCATCCGACGATCTAGCCCTTCACAGGGCGGTTCGGGTCGCCCTGGAAGATGAAATAAAGAAACTATCGAAGGTTTTCTCCCTTCTCATTCAAGACGTCCCAAGGGAGCTGTCCGTCAACGGTGCAGGAGCATTTGAGATCGGCGGTCCCGAAGGTGACAACGGCCTCTCCGGCAAGAAACTTGTAATTGACGCCTACGGCCCAAGTATTCCAATAGGCGGAGGTGCGCTATCCGGGAAGGATTTTTTTAAAGTAGATCGTGCCGGCGCGCTATATTCGCGGCGTATAGCCAAGGCAGTCGTTATGACAGGAGTTGCCCACGAGGCCTTGGTTAGAATCGGTTGGTTCCCGGGTGATGCATCAGCACGGCTTATTTCTATCGAGACCGATGGAGGAGGATCGATTGACACCCGGCCTTGGCAAGATTTATTCGACTTGACGCTGGAAACATCTGGAGAGTGTTGGACGAATGTGATCGATTTAGTAAGTATTGCCAGACACGGGCATTTTACTGAACCCGATAGGCCTTGGGAGAGGGTCTTAATCTCTTGATATGAGCTGCGGACGTGTGCCCTACGGAATTCTAAGTCGTTTCGATTTGTTAAATAG